>JAFZIX010000217.1 GCA_017554135.1 Bacteroidales bacterium
ATCTCGTCGAGCACTTCGGGGCTCTTTTCGCAAGCGGCGAACAGAAGTGCGCTTCCAAGTACACAAAGTATGTATTTAAATATCTTTTTCATACGCGTAACTATTAGAACTGTGCATAGCCATAGTCATTCACAAGGGCGCCCTGCATAGTGCTCATGGTCAGGTTGTACATGGGCCATACGGATCTCGGATACGGGTCGTCGAGGGCGTTGCGATAGAAGTAGTTCCAGGTATAGGCACCGGTCGTGGTGTTGCGGAAGGCCTCGGAACTGATGTAGCGCTCCTGGATCTTCCAGCCGTTAGGCTCGGCGACGGTGTAGTCTGCCGGAGTCTGTCCGATCTGGTCGGCGTCGAGACCGAAGAACTCTATCTTCTGGGCGGCGTGATTCTCGCGCCAGTAGAGAGGATAAGTCTTGAAAGTGCGGTCGTCGGTGGTACGCTCGGTTGCATATGCCGCATATGCTGCATAGGCACCCTGCATCTTGGCCAGATCTTCGAGGTCCGCCTTCTCTTCGTCGAGAGCGGTCTTCAGGAGACCCCAGCGGATGAGGTCCTGCTTGCGGATGAACTCACCTGCAAGTTCGAGGGCCCTTTCCTGGTAGATGGCGCCGAGGATGGTGTTCTTGTTGGCGTGGTCGGTGATCATGCCGTTGCCGTCAGTGCCTGCAGCACCGATGGTAAGGGCGTCAACTGCGGTGTACTTGGTGGCAGCCTTGCCGGCCATGGCGCGCTTGCGTACTTCTCCGAGATAGGTCTGTGCCTTGCCCAGATCGCCTGTGCAGGCAGCCAGTTCGGCACCCATCAGGAGAGCGTCGGAATAACGCATCACGATAGGCTTGATGCCATCGTCGTTACCGCCGTTATAGGGATTATTAACCATCCACTCATAGCGGTATTTACCCCAGAACCAATAGTTTACGGCTCCGCGGAGTTCCCATGCCTGGGTTTCTCCGTTCCACTGCATATTCACGAGGGTGAGGTCGCGGCGGGTATCGTTCTTGTCGTACTTGAACCAGAGGTTCGCGGTAGGGAGCGAACTGCCTCCGCGGGCGGAATTGTTGGTAATCCACGGGCCTCCCTTGGTGTGAGGATATGCGTGTGTGTAGTTCCAGCGGCCGCGTCCGTCACTGAAGGGGATAACCCAAAGGACTTCGGGTGTGCCGGTCAGATGCTCGGAGTTGTTGAACTTGCGCCAGAGAGTCTCGTAGGAAGGCTCGAGCGAAGCGGTCTTGCTGGTGTAGATATCATCGATATGCCTCAAAGCCTTGGGATAAAGCACTGCGGCGGAGAGTTCGGGATCCTTGGTGAGGCGCAGCGAACCGAGGTTGCCGGTGCCCACCTTGCCTTCATCCGGACGCCATGCCCAACCTGCTGCGGACAGGGCGACGCGGGCGTAGAGAGCCTTTGCGAATGCCTTGTTCATGCGATCGGCGCGGGTGGTCTGGGTGGCTTCGCCGGGCCAGTAGAGGCGGTCGATAGCCTCTTCCAGATCTGCGAGCACGACCTTGTAGATATCGTCGCGGTCGGACTTCTGAAGGTAGATGGTGGAAGTGTTCACGGGCTCGGTGCGGAGCGGAACTTCTCCCCACATCTTGATGAGTTCATAGTAGAAGAACGCCCTGTAGGTGAGAGCCTCGCCCAGCAGGTAGGACATATTCTTGTCGCTGTCCACCTTTCCATAGGCGCGCAGGCCCTGGATGCAGAGGTTCGCACGCTCGATGCCGGTGACTATTTCGTTGTAACCGTTGGTCGAGGTGTTCATCTGGGTGTCGTTGGGAGTGGAGTTGTATTCGCTCATGCGGATACGGTCGTCCACCGCGTCCAGCCCGGAATCATCGGTGCCTGCGGAATTGGAACTGTAGGTCTCGATATCGGTGTTCATCCCATAGAAGAGATGGAGACGTCCGCGGTATGAGTTGGTGTGTCCCACGATTTCGCCGATGCCATAGACACTGTATTCAGCCAGGGTATAGTTGGCGAACACCACGTCGTCGGCGTAGGTCGACTGCGAGGGGGATTCGATCAGATTATCGAGGGTGTTGCAGGAAGCGGCAAGCAGCGCAATTGCAAGTATTGTAAATATCTTTTTCATTTTCGTTGCCTCCTATATTAGAATGTAAGGTTGATACCTGCTACCCAGCTGTGGCTCTTGGGATATGCGGAGTAGTCCACGTTCGGAGTCAGAGGAGTAGAAGTGCGGGTGTCCACCTCGGGATCGTAGCCCGAGTAGGGAGTGAGGCAGAACACATTGTTCGCGGTCACGTACACGCGTACCTTATTCAGTTTATACTTCTGGGTAACCGTCTCGGGGATGGTATATCCCAGGGTGATGGTCGCAAGGCGGAGGAAGGATGCGTCTTCCAGTGCATAGGACTGGCAGATGCGCCTGGTGTTGTAGGGAGCCCACATGGTCTTGCCCTTGTTGGCGGCGGCAAGCTTGGCGGGATCGGTGTAGAACTCACCGGTGGCCCAGTCTACGTTGGTCCAGCGGTTGTCCGGGCTCATGGCCTCGATAACGTTCTGGCCGGCAACGCCGCGGATGGTGGAGAAGTCCACGAGGTTGGCGTTGTAGACCTTGTTGCCGTAGGAGTAAGTGAAGTTGGAAGCAAAATCAAAGTTCTTCCAGTATGCGGAGATGCTGAAACCTCCGGTGAACAGCGGCTGCACGTTGCCGAGAAGGGTGATGTCGTTATTGTCAATCACTCCGTCCTTCTTGCCGTCGGGGCCGCTCACATCCTTAAGCTTCATAGCACCCGGGCGGGCTGCATATCCGGTGATTCCGGAAGCATCCGGAATACCTTCTTTCAGTGTCCATACGCCGGTGGTCGCATCGTAGTTGAAGTCGTTGACGCCGTACATTCCGTCATTGATGAATCCGTAGACATCGCCGAGAGGACGGCCTTCGGTCACCTTGAAATCATAGCCGATTTCTGAGGAGAACATGCCGGCATTCGCGGTGATTTCGGAAAGACCTCCGAGGTCGGTCACCACATTCTGGTTGAAGGAGATGTTGCCGTCGAAGTTGATGCCGTAGTCCTTGGTGCGGACAAGCGCGCCACCGATGGAGAGTTCCACGCCGCGGTTGCGGATGGAACCGAGGTTACGGTACTGGTAGTTATAACCGGAACCGTTCACGGGGAAGTAGATGAGCAGGTCCTTGGTGTCGGCCTGATAGACCTCGAGGCTACCGTAGAGGCGGCTCTTGAAGAGGCTCCAGTCCAGACCGAGGTTATGTGAGTAGGTGGTCTCCCACTTCAGGTCGGGGTTGGCCATGTCGGTGCCTGCGCCCCACCAAACGGTGCTCTGGCTGATCCAGTTCTGGTTTCCCTGGCGAGGGCCGTATTCCTGCACGGTCTTTCCGGAAGGGATGTTGTTGTTACCGGCGGTACCGAAGCTGTAGCGGAGTTTCAGGTTGTCCATCCAGGTGCGGGTGTTCTCCATGAATTCCTCGCCGGAGATTCTCCAGGAGGCAGCGAAGGACGGGAAGTAGCCCCACTTGTTGCCCTTCGTGAACTTGGAGGAACCATCAGCACGCATCGTCGCGGAAATCTGGTATTTATCTTCGTAGGAATAGTTCACGCGGCCGAAGAAAGACAGGATCTTGTCGTCGTTGGCGTAGGTGTTGCCTATCGCCTTGGGGGCCGCGCCTGATGCCATGAAGTTCCATGCCATTGCAGAATCGAAGAAATCCGGCAGGCCGTCCATCACCGCATTGAAGGTGTTGGACTTGCTGATGATGTATTCCGTACCGGCCAGCACGTTGAGTTTGTGTCCGTCCGGGAGCAACTTCTTGAAGTCGTAGGACAGGGTGTTGGTGTTGCGGATCTTGCGGCGTGTGACATCCTTGTAGTCGGTGGAAGGATTCACGTTGAAGCCTGCGGCCGCATTGTTGCGCACATAATAAGAGGTAAGGCCGTAGAAACGGTCGTCCGTGCGGCGATACTCGTCGAGGCCGCCCTCCAGACGGAGGGTAAGGTTGTCGACTATCTTCCACTGGAACGCGCCGTTGGCGGTCCACTGAGTACGGTTCTGGCGGGAATCGTTGTCGGCGATGGCCGTGAGAGGATTCACGGAACTGTTGTAATCCTCTTCAATGTCGCTGTCGCTCATTATCGATTCCGCGGGAATCGGGGAATAGACGATGGAGTTCTTCAGGCGGCTCTGGCTGGTGGAACCCTTGTCGTTCAGGGCGTTCGCTCCGGCGCCGGTGACCTTCACGTTGGAGTAGCGGAGGTTGAGATCCACGCTGGTCTTCTTGGAGGTCTTGATATTGCTCTTGAAGTTGAGGTTGTTACGGCTGTAGTCGGAACCCACCATGATGGCGGTTTCGTCGAAATGAGCGTAACCCACGGTCCACTTGATCTTGTCGTTGCCACCGGAAACGCTGAGGTTGTGGGAAAGGTTATGACCGGTGCGGCCGAAGATCTGGTCGACCCAGTCGTTGGTGGCCATACCCTTGTAGAGGTCCATATCCTCGTACACGCCATAACGGGAGCCGTAGAAACTGGAGACATTGTCCTTGAAGAGCGCATACTCGTACTGGGTGCGCACGAAATCGTATGCGTTCTGGGGAACGAATGCGTTCTTGTTTGCCATCTGCTTTATGCCGGCATAGGCGTTGAAGTTGACGGTAACTTTGCCTTCCTTACCGCTCTTGGTGGTGACGATTATAACACCGTTTGCACCGCGGCTACCGTAGATAGCGGTGGAGAAGGCGTCCTTCAGCACGTCGATGCTCTGGATGTCGGAGGCAGGGATGTCGGCGATGCTCTCCATGGGGAATCCGTCAACGATGTAGAGGGGTGAGCTGTCCTGGGTGATGGAGCCTGCGCCACGGACGCGGATCTTGATGTCGGCGTCGGGGTTGCCTTCGGTGGTGGTCACCTGCACACCGGCCATCTTACCGGCCATTGCCTCGGTAACCGATGCCACAGGCACCTGGTTCAGGGCTTCCGAGTTCACGGATGAGATTGAACCTACCACGTCGCGGCGGGTAACGGTAGCATAACCGACTACCACAACTTCGTCGAGGAAGGTTGCATCGGGCTTCATCTGAACGTCGATCTTCGTGCGTCCCGCTATGGGCACGGTTTGATCCGCAAGCCCTATGAACGAGAACACCAGATTCGCCGCTTTCTCGGGAACCACAAGTTCGTAGTCTCCGTCAAGTCCGGTGACCGTTCCGGTGGTAGTGCCCTCAACGAAGACACCTGCACCCATGAGCGGTTCGCCGTTCTCGTCGGTAACCACGCCGGTAATCTTCACGGTCTGAGCCGCGAGAGACAGGCTGGTTCCTAGGCAGAGAAGCGCAAGAATGAGTTTCTTTGCTAAACTTTTCATTGGATTTATAAGTTATTGATATTGTGTTATTACTATTTCCTTTACAAGATATTGCAGATACATCTCCAGATTGGTGTAGCGGCCGTTTTTGTCCAGCCACTTCTGCTTGCCATCGGAGGCCTCGTTCTTCTTCAGGCCAAACTGATCTTCGAACCAGTCAGGCATGCCGTCGCCATCGGTATCCGTCACTTTTGCGAGTTCTTCGGAAGTGGCCTTGTATTCCGGCCATCCACCCACGTCACCCTGGGTGTCGATGAGTCCGCTTATTCCGCTCTTGGAGCCTTTGTATGTAGCCTTGCCGTTCCTGACTTCTCCGGCTATGCGTACGTCGACGGCATCGCGTTTCAGGCTGGCTCCCGCTCCGTTCAACACGGAATTGAAAGCATCCTGGGCGCTCTGAGTGCGGATAGTCGTAGGATTATCCGGATATGTGAATGCGCTCCCGGACTTGCAGCCGGAAGGTGCCGTCTTGCTCGTGCCCTTCCAGTTGTCGGTATTCATTTCATTCTGGCCGAGCATATAGTTGCCGGTCATGTAGAAGCATCCGGGCACCACACTGCCCGCATCGCTTGCCTCGCAGTTGCTGCAGCTGGTAGTGATATCCAGGAACCAGTAATGGCTGCTTGTGGCCGGGCCCGGCTTGTAGTAGTTGTTTATAATGTTGTATTTCTTTCTCTCGCTTCCACTCTTGCTCTCACCTCCATAGCAGGTATTGCCTCGCCAGTTGTAAATGACATTATTCACAATGTTCAGGGGGCCCTTCTGGGTGGACACATAGTCATGGTCTATGCGGGGGTTGCGGCTGTCGTGATGAGCCAGGAGGTTGTGATGATATGCAGCGTCTTCGCCTCCCCAGATGCCTCCGTAGCCGTGGGTACCCTTCTCGTGGATGGATTCACGCAGGCTTTCGGACACTATGTTCCACTGGAAACTGAAGTTTTTCATCCCGTAGAAGGATGCGCACTCATCGGTGCACCAACTCACGGAGCAGTGGTCGATGATGATGTTGGTGAACGGCGTGTTTCTGTTCAGGATCTGGATTGCATCATCCTCAGTTGCAGTTTCATCGCCCATGCGGCAGCGTATGAAGCGGACGATCACATTGCTGGCAGCAATCTGGAAGGTGTAGTTCTTAAGGCAAATTCCGTCGCCGGGAGCGGTCTGGCCCGCTATTGTCACATCGCCCTTGGTGATGGCAAGTTTGCTGCGGAGTTCGATGATGCCGGCCACGTCGAAGATTATGGTGCGCTTGCCGCTCTGGGCGAGGCCGTAGCGCAGTGAACCTGGGCCATTGTCGTTCAGGTTGGTCACGTGATAAACCGAGCCGCCGCGTCCGCCGGTGGTATACATTCCGCCGCCCTCTGCTCCCGGGAATGCGCGCGCCTTGCCATCCTCTTCGGCCGCAGGTATCTGGAACTGGGCATAAACCGCATCCGTCACAGGCGTATCGGGGGTGGCGGGGTCTTCCGGATCCGGGCTTTCAGGGTTTTCGGGATTATCAGGGGTGGTGCTGCCCTCGATTTCTATGGTGAGGGTGGATGACCAGACCGAGACCTCCGATCCGGCAACCGAGCGCACTACGAAACTGTAACTGTGCCCCTGGCTGAGTTTGTCGATTATCACGTAGGTGTTTTTCGTGGTGTTGGTCTGCACGGTGGCGGAGCCCTCATCCAGCTTCCATTCGTAATTTTCAGCACCCTTTGCCTCGCTCCACTGGATTACCGCAGAATGGGTAGTCTTGGATGTGATGACCACATCGGCGGGCATTTCAGGAGCATTGCTTCCGCCGGAAGGGTTTTTCTCCCCTCCGCATGCCACCATGAAGACGGCTGCCAGCGCGGCAAGTATGGTCGCGTGTTTCCTCATTTCTCGTATATCAGGGATGCCCAGATGAAGGGGCCGACTCCCTTGGGGTCGTTTTCGGTAATCTTTTCGTGGATGTAGTAGTCATAGTCCCCGCTGCGGTTTTCTTTGCCTCCGAGGCCGGCCACGGCGCAGCACTGCGTGAGGGTGATGGTGTCGTCTCCGTTATCGTGCACGAAAGCCTTGACAAACTTCCTGTAGAGATTGCGGGCGTACTTTTTAAGCTCGGGCGAATAGCCCTTCGCAGCGGCCTTCAGATACACATAAGTGAACATCGCAGAGCAGGTGGCCTCGATGTAATTGCCCTCACGCCCGGGGCAGTCCAGCACCTGGTACCACATTCCGGTGGCGGGATCAGCAAACTGCTGCAGGGTATCCAGAATGGTAATGAGTATGTCGAGGAGGTCCTGGCGGGCAGGATTATCCTCCGGGAAATAGTCCAGGACATCTATCAGAGCCATCAGGTACCAGCCCATCGCGCGGCCCCAGGAATGGGCAGACTGGCCGGTGACGGGATCCGCCCAGAACATGCTCTTGCTCTCGTCCCAGGCATGACGCAGAAGACCGGTGGCAGGATCGTAGCACTTGGAGTATGCGGTGCAGAACTGATGGGCTATATCATTGAAAACCTGCCGCTTAGCATCGTCATCCAGGAATCTGTCTGCATACATCGCATAGAAAGGCTGGGCCATGTAGAGGCCGTCCAGCCAGACTTGATAGGGGTATATCTTTTTATGCCAGAAGTTTCCGGTTTCAGTGCGCGGTTGGGTTTTTACCTGCTGGTAGATGCTGTCTATCGCCGCGCGGTATTTCTCTTTTCCGGTAAGGTCGTATAGTTTGAAAAGCGTCCGGGCGGGGCAGATGTGGTCGACGTTGTAGTTGCTGCGTTTGTAGTTCGCCCCGATGCTGCCGTCTTCGTTGATTATTGCGTCGTACCATACGTCGACGTACTGGGTTATGCAATTAGATTCCTTCACCTGCTTTGCAGGTTCGGAATGACAGTCGTTGTCATTCCGAGGAGCGTCAGCGACGAAGGAACCCGCAACGTCCAGCATCGCCAGCAGTTCCAGCCCGGTAGTATAGTTCCACTTCAGGCGGCCGGCCATGCCATCCAAGTCTGCCGCGGACGGGCAGCGCTGCATTTCCGAACGCACCATACGCACAGACATGGGCTCACGCGCGCAAGAAACAAGACCAAAGAACACGGCGAGGATTCCCACCGTGAAATGTATCGCGCTATAGTTCAACGACTTATGCATATACGCCTATGCGTTATTACACACCCGATTTTACACAATTAGTTATTAGTCAGCACATTACGTTTTACGCGCATTTAACTCATCGGTTGCAAATATAGCAATCTTTTTTGATTTCCGTGCACGGGCACGGTTTTTTTTCAAATATTCATTTTTGTTCATTTTTCAACCTATTCCGGAATTTTTTAAACATTGCTATTATATATAATGGGTACATTTGCAAAAAGAAACTAATTACCAAAAATAAAACCATCAATTGATGAAAAGATTCAAACTAACGGCTTTCCTGCTGATTCTTGCAATCGCCTCCTCGGTGCAGGCTTTTGCACAGGAAATCACGATCAGCGGACGCATAACCGACTCCGAAACGGGAGAATCACTCCCCGGGGCTGCGGTTATGATTCAGGGAACCAAGAAAGGCGTAGTGACCGATGCCGATGGTAATTATTCCATCGCGGCGCCGAAAGACGCCACTCTCGAAGTGGAGCATATGGGCTACGACATCAGGATTATCCCGGTAAAGAACAGAACGAAGATCAACATCACCCTGTTCACTTCGGCTTATCTTCTGGACGAGGTCGTGGCTATCGGCTACGGCTACGTCAAGAAAAGCGACCTGAGCTCAGCCATTTCCGTCATCGGAGAAGGGGACATCAACAAGACGCCCGTCACCTCCATCGACCAGGCCCTTCAGGGTAATGCGGCCGGCGTCCTTGTCATGACGACTTCCGCAGAACCTGGCGGAGACGTGACGATGCGCGTGCGCGGCAGCAGCTCCATTTCCGGAGAAACCGAGCCCCTCATCGTCATCGACAACATCCCCTCGGACCAGACAGCCATGACCATGCTGAACCCCAGCGATGTCACCTCCGTGGAAGTTCTGAAAGATGCCGCCGCAACGGCCATTTACGGTTCCCGCGGCGCCAACGGCGTCATAATGATTACCACCAAGAGCGGTGTCGAGGGCAAAGCACAGCTGAATATCAATGCCAAGTACGGAATATCCACCCCGAGGTACAAGATCGAAATGATGGATTCCCCCGCTTACGCAGCCTACGATAATCTGGGCCGTATGAACTGGGGCGTCAGTTCGTTCAACACACTGCGGCCGGACACGCTGAAAACCACCGATTTCCAGGCCCAGCTCCTCAGGGAAATGGCTCGCCAGCAGGAATACACGGCATCGGTGCGCGGCGGTTCCAAGACCATGCGCTACTATGTGTCCGGAGGATACCTCAACCAGACCGGTATCCTGAAGAATTCCTCCAACGACAGGTTCTCCCTGAGAGGCAAATTCAACGTCGAGCTGGCCGAAAACCTCCATCTGGATATAAACACCTCCATGTCCACCCAGAAAACGGAGAAAGTCGCTTCCGGAGGATCCGGAGCCACCCTGCGCATGCTGATGATCAAGCCCACGAACACCCTCAACGGCACATCCACCGGGGACGGTATGTATCTGGATGAGGAAACCGGTGAGTGGAAGGTC
>JAFZIX010000218.1 GCA_017554135.1 Bacteroidales bacterium
CATAGCTTCCTGCACAAGGCGTTCCTCTTCGGCCTCGCTGATGGCGCGCAGCGTGCCGGTACCCGCCGTGCCTATCTTCGCAATTTCCATCTGCAGATCCTTCCCCGTCAGCAAAGCCCCGTCCGAGAGGATGACTGCCTTCTCTATGCAGTTCTGCAGCTCGCGGATATTGCCGCTCCAATATCAGCCCTCCAGCGCTTTCCTGGCCGAATCGTCCAGCCCGGTAAGATGCCGATGGTATTTCTGGGCAAAGCGCTCCAGGAATAACTGCGCCAGCGGAACGATGTCTTCATTGCGTTCCCTCAAAGGCGGCAGGGAAATGCTTACCGTGTTGATGCGGTAGTAAAGATCCTCGCGGAAGCGACCATCCCGGACCAGCTGCTCCAGATTCATATTGGTGGCGCAGATAAGCCGGATGTTCACGGGAATTGCCTTGCTTCCGCCAACCCGCACTACGCTACGGCTCTGGATCACCCGCAACAGTTTTGCCTGCAAGTGAAGAGGGATATTGCCGATTTCATCCAGGAATAAAGTACCGCCGTCGGCCTGCTCGAACTTGCCGATATGATCCGTATGGGCATCGGTGAAAGCGCCCTTCACGTGGCCAAACAGTTCACTTTCGAACAACGTCTCGGTAATGGCTCCGGCATCCACAGCCACCATTGGCTTCTCATTCCTAAGGCTCCGGGCGTGAATCTCCCGGGCCAGGACATCTTTACCGGTACCGTTCTCACCGGTAATCAGAACGGTTGCATCCGTCGGAGCAATCTTATCCACTGTCTTCTGGATGGCCGCCATAGCCAGGGAAGAGCCCCAATACATCGGGGTCCCTGATGCATCCTCTGTCGCTTTAGTCCGAGGATCCCGGCCCATTGCTTTCCTGGCCTTATCCCGCGCCGCAGTCAGGGTCTCCACCAACTTTTCATTATCCCATGGCTTCACGATGAAATCGAAGGCACCCCGCTTCATCCCTTCGACAGCAAGTTGAATATCGGCATACGCGGTAAAGAGAACGACCTCCACCTCAGGCATCATCTTCTTGATTTCACCAGCCCAGTAGAGGCCTTCGTTACCGGTGTTGATACTGGTATTGAAGTTCATGTCCAGCAGCACCACGTCCGGCTTGAGCCGCTCCAGTGTCGATACCAATGTCACAGGCGACGGCAATGTCTCTACCTCCGCAAAGTGCATCGGCAGCAATATCTTCAGCGCCTGGCGTATGCCGGTGTTATCGTCCACAATAAGAATCTTTCCTTTCTTTCCAGCCATTCTCAAATTCATTCTACGTGCCCACGTAGGTCAAAAACAGTTCCAAATATTACAACGTCCCAATTACCAATCATTTACACAACAATGCGTACCCATAAAACGTAAAGACTCCTTACAAAACCGTAAAGAATCTTTACAAATGCTCTGCTGATTACTCAAGCACCTCACTTGACCCGAACAAAGTGACGATAGTCTGATCCCCATGTCCCCTTGGAGTAAGAGGTCCCTTCCTTCTGCCAGGCCATTTCATTTGATGTCAGCTTGACAACCTTGTATGCAATATTGCTGTAGTCGGACATTTGCGGATTAATCGTGATGGTGCCTTTATTGATCAGATCAATGGCATACCTGCCGCTATAATCGTGCGACTCGCCGCCCAGCGCATCATAAGTGTGGAGCTGGTAATTATTGTTCCCATCGAAAGTGTACTCCACCGAGCCGTCCATCGCAAAGACCGCAGGGTCATACTGCTCAGACCAGGTGCCTTCAATAGTGCTCTGTGTCAATGTCTTTTCACATGCTGTAAGCGCAATTGCTGCCAATAAAAGGATGCCGATACGTTTCATATCAATATACCAGGTTTAATCGTTCAGTAGGCAAAGATACCGATTAGTATGTTTTCTTCCAAATCTAAGCACTATCTTTTCATTGTGGCACTTTCAGTGTTTCTGGCCGGTTCAATCACAATGCGGATTCCAGTGGAAGTCTCCCGATACCGGATAATTCTTGCCCCACGCTTCGAAAACACTTCTACCAAATCAGAAGTGTCCATGTTGTCAGGAACCTGAACTGAGAATAAGCCGTCCTCATCCGTAACCGCAATACTCTTCCCGGAAGGGTTGTCAACATTGAGCACAACCATCTTCAGGCCCACAACAGGATTCCCATCCTGATCAGAGATATAACCGCGAACCGTCTTGGCCGATACACTCATAACGCTCAGAAGCGTCACCACAAAAAGGATAATAATACGTTTCATAACTCTTGAATCATTAAATTGTTGAACACTCTTTTCCGTTTGACATCTCTCAGAACATCCACTGTGCCAAACATATAATACGTTAACAATCAAATGCTTCCATTAATTATACCTATGTAAAAATGCCTTTACACTTTACATTCCCTTACGTAAAATGACCTGTGCCGAAATCTTCGGCCGCTCCGCGCCCGATAAGGAAAAAAGGTACTTGCTCGTCTGTCAGTTTGTGCCTCCGCGCTGCTCCAGCACAAACAGCCAGACCAGCAACCATCCATTGCCGCCCGTCGTGGAGAACGTGTTGGCGGCAGGCCACCAACACCTTCTCTTCACCCCAACGCTCCATCGGCCCTCGCCGCAATGCCGGCGCACTTATAAAGGGAAAGCGGTATGGGAGACTGTGGCCGGACAAGCCGCCCACAGACTCCCATCTGGTTTATCCCCTGACCCCCAAGGGAAATAACGCCCGGGAGCCTGGGTGCCAACGCGACCGTCAGTGCCCCGAATCCGCTTTCCATAACATAATCTCATCGGAATTGTGTAACAGCCGCCAGCACCGTCATCTTTCCGCATCAAGGGTATCAATCGTCGTAGGACAGAAGCCCGCAAAACCGCCCTACAGGGCCGCTGATTACACAATTCGGATTACGTTAAGGACGCTCCGTCATCAAGGTGCGAGGGCTTTCCCTTCGAACTCCCGGGCGAGGCGGCGGCAGGAAAGGGCCTGGCTGCAGTGGCCGGTCC
>JAFZIX010000219.1 GCA_017554135.1 Bacteroidales bacterium
AACGAGTTCGGCGACATCGACTTCACGGACGGCGGAATCGAAGGGCCGGTAGGATTTCAACTGAGCCGCAAGGCAGTCAAGGCACTGATCAACGGCTCGCGCGTTAAACTCGTCCTGGACCTCAAGTCCGGAGTGCCGCTCCCGGAACTCACCGCCCGCGTGAAAGAACTCTGGGCACAGATAGATAAGGATCCGCGCAGCCGTAACCTGCACGAAAAAGAAAAATGCCGCATTCTGCTAGGTAAACTCATGCCCTGGGAACTGATTCCGGGCTTCACCGCATGCAATCCCGGCATAATCACTCTCGAGCGCAAGGGGCGCCCAGCCACAAAGGTCTGGATCAATCTCCCGACGATAGCCAAATGCTTGAAAGAGTGGACTTTCGATATAGACGGATACGTCGGTTATGAACGCGCCGTAGTTACCGCCGGCGGCGTCAGCACAGACGACATCGTGGCCAAAACCCTGGAGTCCAGGAAAGTCCCAGGCATGTATTTTTGTGGTGAAGTATTAGACGCAGATTGCGACACCGGCGGTTACAATCTCCAGGTAGCGTTCTCTACCGGCCTTCTTGCCGGCCAGTCTGCTGCTAAAAGTCTGCAGTTCTAGAAACCGGAGCAACGTCCAGTCCGGTGCGTTCCCCTGCCAGATAATGGTAGTATCCGGCAATGGCGATCATCGCGGCATTATCCGTCGTGAACTTAAACTCAGGCAGATAAGTCTTCCAGCCGCGACGCCGGCCTTCCTCCAGGACACGCGAACGGAGGCCGCTGTTGGCTGAAACCCCGCCGCCGATTGCAATCTCGCGGATGCCGGTCTGCTTGGCAGCCTTAACCAACTTATCCATCAGGATATCAATCAGAGTCTTCTGGAACGAGGCGCAGATATCCTCCTTATTCTTCTCCATAAACTCAGGGTCTTTCGCCAACTCATCCCGCACGAAATACAGCAGCGAGGTCTTAACACCGCTGAAACTATAATCCAGCCCGGGGATATGCGGCTTGGCAAACTTGTACTTCAAAGGATCGCCCAACTTGGCCAGCCTGTCAATCACCGGCCCGCCAGGGTAACCTAGTCCCATCATCTTTGAGCATTTATCAAAGGCCTCGCCCACCGCGTCATCGATAGTCTGCCCCAGAATCTCAAATTCCAAGGGGGAGTTCACCCGCACTATCTGGGAGTTTCCGCCGGAAACCAATAAACACAAATACGGAAACGCAGGCTGCACCACCGGCTTGTCTTTTTCTTTTACGAAGCTAGCCAGAATGTGCCCCTGCAGATGGTTTACCTCAACAATAGGAATATCCAGGGCCAAGCCCAGGGCTTTTGCAAACGAAGTGCCCACCAGAAGCGAACCCAGCAGACCAGGGCCGCGGGTAAAAGCAATGGCAGTCAAATCCGAGGCGGAGATTCCAGCCCTGGACAGGGCCTCGCTCACCACCGGAACTATATTCTGCTCATGCGCCCGAGATGCCAGTTCCGGCACCACTCCGCCATAGGCCTTGTGCACGTCCTGACTCGCTATCACATTGGACAGCAGCCAGCCATCAGCAATAACGGCCGCAGAAGTGTCGTCGCAAGAAGACTCGATTCCTAAAATAATATCCATTTCATCGATTTCAAACGTGCAAATTTAAGCATTATTTCGTATTTTTGTAGATTAGAGTAATTGTGCGCATACGAAAAGGAATAGAGACATAGCCGCGAGAATCTTCGGATTGATTGTGTTGTTGCTGGCAACGGCAGCAATCGCCGTGCAATCCCCCAGCGTGCAGACGCGCCTGGTGGAGAAGGTTGTCGAACGCTATGCCAATGAGATGGAAGGAAAGATCAGTTTCTCTTCAGTCAACTTCCAGATGCCCGGCACAATCGCCCTCAAGGATGTCCTGATCCTCGATTCCAACCCATACACCGAGGATATAAACAACACCGGCGCCCCCTCCCACGATACCGTCCTCATCGCCCGCGAAATAAAAGGCACCGTGGCCACCAGGCAACTTATAAAAGGCAAGGGGGTGCATCTGAACAGGCTTGAAGTGCGCGATGCCGAAACCTTCCTGGCGCTGGAGCCTTTCTTCCGTGGCGCCACAAACTATCTCCGCGTCTTCGGCGGCAACGAAAATGATTCAACCAAGGCCACACCGCCCATAAGCGTGAGCAAGATTTATGGCGACAACATTCGTTTCCGTATGTCCGATTTCCAGAAGGAACGCAAACCATGCGCGCCCACGGCCATCGATTATGCGGATCTGGATGCACGCGTCAGCAGCTTGGAAGCCCACGACCTCAAAATCAACGATGGAGTATTCGGCATAAACATCGACAAGGCAGATATCACCGAACGCTGCGGAGCGAATGTCTCTGCCAGCGCCCGTGTGAAGGCTGGTCCCGGGCAGACCGTAATCCGGGACATCCACCTGAAGGATGGCCCCACCGACTTCCGCGCACCGTTTTATTCCATGACCACCTACGAACCGCATGCCTACAAATACTATTGCCGGAAGGTGCGCATGAAACTCAAGGTTGCCAAGGGCAGCGTAATTTCCTCCAAGACTATCTCCATGTTCAGCCTTGGGTGCCTGGATCAGATGGACTTCCTTCTGAAGGTGGATGAAGCCAGCGCCGAGGGGTATGTCAGTGACCTGGACATCAAACGCATCCAGTTCACAGATCTCTACGGCGGAGTGAATGCCGACCTTGCCCTGCGCCTGACCGGCATTACAGTCACCGACGATTATATGCTGGATGCAACAGTGAACAAGATAAAGTTCACCACGGCCCAGGCAGAGACCTTCGCCAGCCATCTGACCGGCAACAACGTAAAAATCAAACAATTCGCCAAAGAGCAGAACATAGAATTCAGCGGCAACGCAAAGGGCTCGCTGAACGATTTCAAGGCGAAAGGCACCCTCGGCGCAAATTCCGGTAGTGCAAAAGCCGACCTCCACATCAGTAATCTGACCGATAAAAACAAGGGCACCGAATGTTCAGGCACGGTGAACACCCACAAACTCGCCCTCGGAAGCATAATCAATCAGGACTTCCTTGGGAAAGTCACTGCAAACACCGGCTTCAAAGCCACCCTGGACAAGGGTAGCGTGGCTGTGCGCGTCGACTCCCTGTTGGTGGACCATCTGGGCCTCCTGGGTTATGAATATACCGGAATCGCCGCCGCAGGCACCTATTCCAATAACGCCTTCGACGGCAAGATCATCTGCGCTGATCCAAATCTGAACTTTATCTTCCAAGGAATATTCAACCTCTCTCCCAAGACCAACAACGCCCTCTACAAGTTCTCCGCAAACGTTGGATATGCCGACCTCGAGGCTCTCAAACTGGACACCCGCGGCGGCACATCAAAAGTGTCCGCAATGCTGAACGCCAACCTGATGAAGATTCCCCGCGGGGATCTCCTCGGCGACTTCAACATATATGACCTCACCCTCGAAAACGACAACGGAGTCAAGTATATCGGCGATATTTATGCCGGATCACACACCAGCGGAGGCATCAGCCGCGCCCAGATTCAATCCAACTTCCTTGATGCCGGCTATGTTGGCAACCGAAGCATCCTGGACTTCTTCGAAGACCTGCAGACCGTCACCACCCGCCGCGAACTCCCGGCCCTCTACAGTGTAAAGGATAAGGACCACGGAGATCCTGATGCGGATTACGACATCTCCATAGACTTCCACGACAGCAGGGACCTGCTCTCTTTCATCAAACCCGGCGTTTATATCGCTGATTCCACAAGGATGGACCTGCGAATGAAGGACGGGCGTCTCAGCGGAAAGGTGCAGTCGCCACGCCTGGCATATCTCACGAATTACCTTAAAGGCCTGGATATCAGCGTAGACAACCTTGGAGGCAGCGCGAATGCCACACTCCTGATGGATGAACTGAAAATGGGCCAGATAGGATTCACCAACAGCGCATTCACGGCCTTCGCACAGAATAACGAGTTCTTCCTCAGCTTCCACTACGACAACATAGTAGGCCTGGGCAATATGGGAGAACTCTACCTGGGCGGACGCGTGGAAAGAGATGCCACCGACACCCTCATTATCCACGCCAAGCCCATGTCCTCCTACGTCCGCTTCGAAGATTCCCAGTGGGATCTCGCGGAATCGGATGTGATAGTTCGCGCGAACGAGGCGAAGTTCCGCAACTTCCTGATTTACAACGGAGACCAGTTCATCCGAATCAACGGAGGTATCTCTCCCAGCCGGGCGGACACCCTCACCGTCGGCATTGAAAAGGTGGATCTGGATATCATCAACCATTTCAGCGGAAAGGATTACGGCCTGGCCGGCAAGACTTCCGGACGCGCGGTCATATCCTCCCCCATCAGGGGCAAGGCGATGGGTCTCATCAACCTGACCTGCGACTCGCTGGCAGTTGCCGGAGAGAGTGCCGGTTCGCTACGCATGGCCCTTGTCTGGGACCAGACCATCGACCGTGTGAGCGGTTTCATCCGCGATGTCTACGAAGGGATGGATGCCCTCAACGTGCGTGGGTCCTACGGCTTCTCCGACAAGAGCCTCAATGTCAACGCGGTGGCAGCCGGCCTGAAACTCGGCCTGCTCTCTCCCCTCCTGCCGGATGCGGTCACGGGCCTCGGGGGCAGCCTGAACGGCAGTTTCAACCTCCGCGGCACCCCGGACAGCCTGTCCGTCGCCAGCAATGGCGCGCGGATTGAAGGAGGCCGCCTGAAAGTGGCCTACACCGGCGTGGACTACAAACTCGGCGGGCCTTTCCACATCGACAACGAAGGCATACACTTCGACAACTTCAGCATAACCGATCC
>JAFZIX010000220.1 GCA_017554135.1 Bacteroidales bacterium
CCTGAACCTGCTTCAGGAAGCCGCCCGGATGGGCTCAGAATGCGCCCGCCACAATCTGGAAGGAACCAAAGTTTACGGCCCCGCCCGCAAGGAATTTGAGGCGTGGCAGGAATTGATGCAAGAGAAATGAGTCTGAACCGTTGGAAATATGGGTTTGTCGCCCTCGTTACTGCTGCCCTTACCGGCTGCAGCCTGGTCGACGAAAACCTTTCCGACTGCGAGACCGACTACCACATCGACTACGAACTGCGGCTGGTGACCAACATGACCACCGAACTGCAGACCCAGCTCTCCACCCAGGTAGAGCTGACGCCGGTGGCAACCGCCCTGCAGAACCATCTCAAGGGTGTTTTCACCGATTACGCCCACGATGTAGACCTTTCCTTCTACGACGTTGCGGAGGACTCTTTGCGCCTTCACCACGAGACCCATATCATGGACGCAAACCAGTCCAGCTACACCTTATTTATACCCGTGCGCAAGTATATGCACGTGGCCGTAGCAAACCTGCAGCCCATGCTGCCCGACGGTTCGTCGGCGCCCGCGGAACTTGTCCTGAAAGATGATGAAAAATGCCATCGCGCCCGGCTGGACCTGGTGGTGAACAGCACCAAAAATATCGTTCTTTCACAGACTTCGGGCGTATTCAGCGCTCGTCTCCCCATGGATATCAAGGACGGAGTAGACCAGCAGTTCGATGTAAAACTGTATATGGTGAACTGCGCCAGTGCCCTGGTTCTGGATACGTTAGGCAGCCATATCAAGGATATCAAGGTGCTTGCCTCCGGCTTTGCCAATGGCTTCAATCTGGCCGACAGTACCTATTCCTTCACTTTTAATCCGCAGGTGCGCGCCGACGAAGTGAAAGTAGGGGACGGCCAGTTCGTGTGCTTCTGCGCAGTGACGCTTCCTTCGATGGATTCAGACGCAACCAAGTCCATCATCAATACCGATGACCCTTACATAGCCCAGCCGGCCGAAGAGTCGCTGTGGAAATATAGCGTCTATACCACTTGCGAAGATGGCTCCGTTACGGAAACCATCCTGGGCGTGAAACTGCCGCTGCGGGCATCGCAGTTCAAGATGATACGGGCCAAGATTCAACTCGATGGCAGTGTGGCGCCGCGCGAGCCATTCGTCGGGGCCAGCGTCACGTTGAATTGGAACGACGGACCCAGTTGGGAAATTGATTTTTAATAAAATAACACAATTTATTAACCACATTAAGTATGAAGAAACTTTCTAATTTGGCTCTTGTGGGTACCATGGTACTCGCGGCCGCAGCTTGCCAGCGGGAGCAAATGGGTTCTTCTTCCGTGGAGGCCAGTGGAAATGGCGTCAAGGAAGTGACTACCCAGTTTGTTCTCAATGTCGCTTCTGCTCCGCAGACAAAGATGTCGGCGGATGTTGTTCAGATGAAGCAGAATTTCCGTGGCATGGACAATGCCAAGCTCTATGTCTACAATACCGGCATGATTCCCGAGAATCCGGGATCTACTACTCCGGATGCTTTTGTCCTGAAGACGAACTCCTGGACGGAAGATAAAGCAAGGTATTTTGATATGGGAACGCTGCTCAGTTCCAGTTCAATTGATAATGAGAGCACGAACAATAATGACAACTCTTCCAACCGCGTTCTTCAACTTTCTGTCCCTGTGGGGGTAGATGCCGTTCTCTTTTATGGAAAGGCTATCAAAGGCAATAACGCAGAGAGCTATCAGTATGGCGGCACCAACATGACCGCTACTCAGTTCAGCGTGAATCCGGCCGGAACAGTCATTGCGGCGCAGAAGATTCTTGACACGGACGCCGCTGTGGCCAGTTATGATGCAACGGGTGCATTGATGATTTACATTATCAATAGTATCCTTAGTACATCTGTGGATAAGACCGAACTTCCTCTTGATGGCTTCCCGGGTTCTACCTATCCGGTAGTGGTGAACCCAGGAACCTCCACGGAGACCATATCGTATACCGGAGAAGGACATCGTGATTTGAGCTGGGATGCTCTGGGCCATCAGTACGAAATCCAGACAAAAGGTGCTTCCAGCCGTTATACTACAGCTGCCGGTTTTGGTATTGGCCGTACCATTGCCGGACTGGAGGAGGTACTTGGCCGCTGCTATTTCCTGTTTACGGACATAAAAGCTGGCGAGTATCGTACCGGATCATCTGGCGCTGTGAAAAGGATGATTTCGGACATGTATAAAGTGATCTCTGATGCATCTCAGTCAACTCCTACAAACGAGTATGAGGCCAATGCCAAACGTCTTGCCAACGCGATACTGAATAAGGCCGAAGATTTCTTCTTCAGCCCGACAGCCACTAATATTCCGGAAGGATACTCCAAGGGTGATTATCAGCCTCTTTCTTCCATTCAATCCGCAATAGGTACTGAGAAATGGAATTCGCTGAATTTTAATCTGGCAAAGAATCTGAACAAATACCCGTATGAAGAGTTCAGAATCCCGAGGGGTGCTGCCCAATTGGCTTTCGGCATGGAAAAGCAAGAAAAAATCGTTCAGGGCGGTGAAACAGTCGGCTCGGAATATCTTGGCAGTGATAACCATTATACCCATGACTTCTTCTATTACCTGCACCCCAATCAGGCACTGGTGAGCACGACACCGGGCAAGATGTTTGACCCCAGAAAGTATATGCACCCTGCCGAGCTCTGGTATTATGTCAACTCTCCCATCCGAACGACCAATAAGGAAGATCTCAAGGTGGGTGATTATCCCAACGGCGTAAATCCTTGGAAAAACGAAAACAGCTGGACGGCTAATGCTTGGGAAGCCAAGGGCAAGGTTAAGTCTTCTACCAGAGGCGTTGCCGTCAAGAACAACATCAATTACGGTGTGGCGCTGTTGAAGTCCTCGGTTCTCAAGTCTGCAGATACCTATAAGGATAACCGAAAGGCCATGACCGACAATAAGGAAAGTGACCGTATTATAACGAAGAACGATCTCAGACTTACATTGACCGGTGTCCTTGTCGGTGGTGTCAACCCCAGGATGGACTGGCAGTTCGTCAGAAAATACGCCTCTGGAGAGTTCTCCTATTTTGATGGGGTTATCTATGACTCTTCCATTGCCAACGAAACAGTTCCTACTCCTGCCGGCGAAGAGAATTACACGCTCGTTTATGACAATTTCAATTCTACCGATGAGGCTTCTGACGGTGATCTTCAGAACGACCAGAACAACGTTCGTATCGCCCTTGAATTCAAGAACCAGGGAGATCCGTTCTGGGGTAAGCACAACCTGATTCCCACTGACGGCTTCTTCTATCTGGTAGCAGAAGTCCCTGCACCTACTACGGCACAGATTAATGGATTGGCGACAGCATGGCCTAACGACCATCAGATTCCTCCCGTATATGGTGTAGATGGTGAGGCGGTTCCTACTGGAATGGTTGTCGGTGAATCCAAGAAAATTGCCCGCGTGTTCATGCAGGACTTCATGACGGAGATCAAGTTCAACCTGGTTGAAAACTCCCTGAAAAATGCATATTATACCATGCCCGACCTTCGTGCATCGCAGATGTCGCTGGGCCTCTCCGTGGATCTTCAGTGGATTCCTGGTCTTGTGTATTCCGACATTAATCTCTAATCTTTGATGAGACTTTCTGCATCATTCAAGCTGTGCATCCTGCTCATATTTTTTGTATGGGCAGGGGCCGGCTGTGCGCGTCTTCGCCGCGATGATGCAGGGGAGCATCCCATCTCCCTGGTGATGTCTCTCAAAAATGTGGATTCTTCGCAGGAGCCGGCCACCAAGATGAACTCCGAAATTACTCAATCCGGAGGCGTTTTCCGCGGGATAGAGCATTTATATGTTATCCCTTTCAATACGGAAAACCTGCAGGTGGAACCTCAGGATGCCCGCCTGGGCGCCCAGAATATATCCCTGGCGACTAGCGGAATCAACAAAACGGGCCTTGTGCCCAACAATAACTCACATTTCTTTGGCAGTGCCTTCGTCCCCAGCGGGACAAACCGTGTCCTTACTTACGGCAAGTCTCCGGACGAGGGCGAAGGCGCATCCAAAGTATCCAAACACCTCTATGGTGTACTCAACGGAAATAACCTTCTGGACCCTTCGAAGTCGGAAGATATTTCTTTCCATCTGGAACCTATTCTCGCCGGCGGAGAACTGGACGAGATGACCGTGGTAGAGTCCAAGGCCGACGAACTGCTGGACCAGCTCAACGCCATCATGACTTTGATGAGAGAGAGCCAGTACGCATCCATCGTGAGCATATATGACGCGGTGAAAAGAGTAAACCAGATTCAGGCATGCTCTTATGCCGTTTTCAACCAGATTCGCTCGGAGATGCAGTCGGCCCTGTGGAAGATTCCATTTGAAAGTGAAGAATTACTACAGGAGATACGTCATATTCAGGACGCGATAGGCAGTTTTTCTACCACCCTGGCCACCCTTGGATCTAATTTTCCCGCTAATTATGGCATCCCTGAAGGCTCTCTCGGCTTCTGGTGGAATGGAAAAGCTTTCATCCGTCTCATTAACAGCGTGAACATTGCCCTGGTAAATCCGGCATCGTACTGCTATCCGCCCAGTTTGTGGTACTATGCAAACTCTGGCGTAAAGACATCCGATTCCGATGAAGTCCGGAGCGGCTACACGCAGAATAGCGCTTCCTGGGACGTCATCCTTGATCTTTACCGGGATGGAGATATGGTCAGTGGTATTACTCAGGCCATGGCTATTGTGGATCAGTTGCAATACGGTGTGGCTCTGATGAAGTTGAGCCTGGACGCTCCTGGTAGCGATGCCGCCAGCCTTATTGACAAATGCCCTTTGACCGGTATTATCATTGACGAGCAGAAGGACTTGGATTACCGCTTCCTGCCTGGTACGGGTGAATCAAGGTTCATCTATGACAACAATGTCAGCGGGCTTTATATCGGTAACACCATGAGCAGTGCCCAGACGCTGGTTCTGGAGACCTGTGTGAACCAGGATGTGCATTTTGCCCTGGAATTTACCAATACGACAGGCGTCAAGAAGTATTGCCAGCAGGGGGACATTCTTCCGTGGTGCAAGTTTTACCTTGCCGGAGTGTTGAAGGCTCCTGCTGACGGCAGTGTTTTTACCAAGGACCACTATACCGAGGTAAAAGTAAAGGTGGGCGGCTTGCAGAGCGCCTACAATACGGTCCCGGACCTCAGGTCTCCTCAGTTGGAGATTGGCGTAGTGACAGAGATGAGATGGTCTCAGATTACTCCGCAGTCCATTGTACTGGATTTTTAGAGCTATGACTGGTAGGATATGGCATAGAATCATGATGGCGGCGTTCGCAGCGCTGCTGGCTGTCTCTTGTCGTAGGGAGGATCCGTATATGAAGGCCGACGCTCAGCTTATGGTTTCGCTCTATATTCCGGG
>JAFZIX010000221.1 GCA_017554135.1 Bacteroidales bacterium
ACCTGCAGGTTGCCCTTGAACCGGCCGGTTCCCACTGCAATCAGCAGGAGGGCGCCTATCATCAGGGTGAGGGCGAAGCCGCGGGCTGCGAATGCATCGGTGGGGATGGCCAGGCAGAGATAGCCTGTGAACATCACGCAGACACCGGTGATGACGCATTTGCCGAAGCCTATCTTGTCGGCGAGCCAGCCGCCGATTACGGGCATGAAATAAACTGCTGCCAGAAAGATGGCATAGAACTGGCCGGCTGCCGCCGCCGAGAAGCCGAACTTGGCCTGCAGGAAGAGCAGGAAGATGGCCAGCATAGTGTAATAGCCGAAGCGCTCGCCGGTGTTGGCGAGGGCTAAAGCGAACAATCCTTTAGGTTGACCTTTGAACATATCTTGTGATTTAAATAGATTTCAAATTCTTACAAATATAATAAATAATGAGGAAAATCGCTATATTTGTGAACTATGCGACAAGAGAAAAGATCATTCGGCGTCGTGCTCGTGGAGGCTGTCCTGGGCCTCTTCGCCCGTCTTCCGCTCAGATTCCATCTGGCCTGCGGACGCTTTTTCTCATGGCTGTTGCGCGATGTGCTTCACTATCGCAGGGATGTGGTAATCACGAACCTTTCCCGCAGTTTCCCGGAACTCAAGTATAAGCAAATCAAGGAATTGGCCCGCAAGTGCTACGATCATCTGGGGGACATCGTCGCCGAGGCAATCTGGTTCGGAGGCTGCAAGAACGCCAAAGGGCGCAAGCGCCTGCACGAGTCGAATATCGTGGACGTCAGGAACCCGGAGGTGTTCAACGAAGTTTATGACAACAGCACCAATATGATGGTACTGTCGAGCCATGCCGGCAACTGGGAGTTGCTGGGCGGCTGGTTCAACTATAATCATAATCCGGAGATCCCGTTCAGGTCCTGCCCCGCCGAAATCGGCGTGGTTTACCGCCGCCTGAAGAGCAAAGTTTGGGACAGGGTGATTGCGGATAACCGCTGCAACTCGCTGAAAGACACCGATTTTGATGGTTATCTGGAGTCGATGGAAGTGTTCCGCTTCGCTATAGTTCACCGAAAGGAGAAATTTATATATATCTTTCCCACCGACCAGTATCCCTATGGAATAGCCACCAAGCACGATGTAGGAATGTTCCTGAATCAGCCCACCCTGGCAATGACCGGAGGCACCGCTTTGGCGTGCAAGTTCGGGATGAGCGTGAGTTATCTCCGCTGGAAGGTTGTGGAACGTGGGCGCTATAGCGTTGAGTTCGTGCCCATCTGTAGCAATGCAGCGGATTTTACTCCGGAACGCATCATGGAATTGTATTATGCCGAGTTGGAGAAGGATATCCAGGCACAGCCCTGGAATTATCTCTGGACTCATAAACGTTGGAAATAAGATGAAAAAGACACTGCTATTCTTGCTGGCGGCAATGATGGCGCTCCCGGGCCTGGCCCAGGGCACCGTATCGTATTCTATGCCGCAGACCGTGCTGGTGTTCAAGGTAGATGCCCAGAAAGAGACTTTCTATGCGGGGCCCTATGCCCGTTATGCTCAGAAGTATCTGGGAATCAATGCAGAACTCTACGACAAGGTATCCTATACCGTCACATCCGTGAAGATGGTTCCGGCCGTCGAGGCGGACCAGAGCCAGCGTTTCTCATATGCAGTCAACCCCCAGAGCCAGCCGATATTCCTTCAGTTGACAAGCCAGGGCCTGGTTTCCGGCCCCACCGGGGCATATACCCCCGAAAAGGGCTGGAAATATCCTGTAGGCAAGGGCACAGGATTCTCGGACAAGGGCATCCCCGCCAATCTCACCGAGCGTACCAGCACTCTTTACGAGGCGGACAATCATGCCGTGCGCCAGCAGGTGATCGTGGAGAAGACCACAGAGGTGAAGGCAAAGGAAGTTGCAGACAAGATTTTCGAAATCCGCGAGAACAAATACAAGATTCTTGTAGGGGATACCGATGCCACTTATAGCGGAGAGGCCATGAAGGCCACGATCGATGCCCTGAACAAACTGGAGCAGGATTATCTCACCTTATTCACCGGCTATAGCGAATTCGGCTCACAGTCGGCCAGTTTCGAAGTTATTCCTTCTTCCAAGAAGAACCAGACCTATGTGGCGTTCCGTCTTTCAGATGAAGAGGGCCTGATGCCCGCGGACAATGTCGCCGGAAAGCCTTATTTCGTGCAATTGACTGTCGAGGAAGTCACTCCGGCACCTGCGGTCGATAACAAAGTCAAGCCTTCCCAGGTAATCAACTACCGCATCCCTGCAATCTGCGGAGTACGCCTCAGCGATGGCATCAACACCCTCCTGCAGACCCGTGTGCCCATCTACCAACTGGGAATAGTGGCAGCATACCCGATATATAGAACCAAATAACACATATAACCATGTTAACCATCAAAGATCTTAAACCCTCACACGTCTGGAATAATTTCTATGAACTCACCCGCCAGCCGCGCCCTTCCAAACACGAAGAGAAGGTTCGTGCCTTCCTCCTCAAATGGGGCAAGGAGCATGGCGTGGAGACCTTTGCAGACGCAACGGGGAATGTTATAATGCGTGTTCCGGCAACTCCCGGCTACGAGAACCGCAAGACCGTCATCCTTCAGGGCCATATGGATATGGTGCCCCAGAAGAACAATGACGTGAAGCACGATTTCATCACCGATCCCATCGAGACCTGGATTGACGGTGAATGGGTGAAGGCCAAGGGAACCACGCTCGGCGCCGACGACGGCATGGGTGTCGCCATGGCAATGGCAGTTGCCGAAAGCAAGGATCTCAAGCACGGCCCTGTCGAAATCCTCATAACCTATGACGAAGAAACCGGCATGACCGGTGCCAATAATCTCCAGCCTGGAGTTCTCAAGGGAGATATCCTCATCAACCTCGACTCCGAGACCGAGGGCGAACTCTACGTCGGCTGCGCAGGCGGAATGGATACCGAGGGCAGCGGCAGATACACCAAGGTCCGCCGTCCGAAGGGTTACCAGGCCTATTCCCTGCAGGTAAAAGGCTGCCAGGGAGGCCATTCCGGCATGGATATCATCCTCTGCAGGGCGAATGCAAACCGCATCGCCGCCAGGCTCACCGAACTCATCCTCGCCAAGACAGACTCCAAACTGGTGGAATTCACCGGCGGAAACATGCGCAACGCCATCCCCCGCGAGGCGGACGTGCTGCTCTATGTCAAGAATCCCGCCAGTGTCGCCCGCATAGTGCGCAAGGCCGGTCGCGAGATCTTCGATGAGTTCCGCCACACCGATCCCGACATGAAGATTCTCTTCGTCCCCACCGACATCCGCAAGGGATACGTGAAGGAGGATGAAGCCTGCAAACTGGTGCGCGCTATCCTGGCGTGCCCGGACGGCGTGGAGCGTATGTCGCAGACCATGCCCGGCACCGTGGAAACCTCCAACAACCTGGCAATCGTGAAGATAGCTGACGGGAAGGTGTCCATCGTGACCTTGATGCGCAGTTTCATCGACAGCGCCAAGGTGGCTCTTTCCCGCAAGATTGCGGCCGTGCTGAACAACGCTGGCATCAAGACCCGCTTTACGGGCGCATATTCCGGCTGGGCCCCGGACGACAAGAGCGAGATCCTGAAGACCATGAAGGCGTCTTATAAGAAATTATATGGCAAGGAGCCCGAGGTGATGGCTATACATGCCGGCCTCGAATGCGGCATTATCGGCGGCATCTATCCCGGCCTCGACATGATCTCCTGCGGGCCGACCCTGAAGAGCCCTCATTCTCCGGACGAACGCTGTTTCATCCCTTCGGTCCAGAAGGCCTGGGATTTCCTGGTGGAAGTGCTGGCCTCGATTCCAGAGCGGTAGAAACACGACTGTTAGTTAAGTGTTGATAACTTTTCTTGAGGATACACCAAAAAGTGTGTCCTCTTTTATTAACTTTGCCCTCGTAAATGGTAAAAAACTCGTATCGGATTGTGTAAACAGTCCGGGTTTTTTTGCCCCAGACGTGTTTAACCTCATTTTTTAAAACCGCATAACCTATTGATTCTATGGATGTTAGGAAAACAAATGGAACCATCGAGGAGTTCGACTTAGAGAAACTGAAGAGAGGCATACGCCAGACATTCGTGTCTACGAACCAGACAGTTCCCGAGGAGGTGGTGGTGTCCATTACCGACAACCTTTTCATTTACGATAAGATGACGAGTCAGGAGATCCGCCGTCAGGTGGTCGATTCCCTGATGTCTATCAATAAGAAGGCCGCCCTGGAGTACATCCAGAAGTTCGACGACGGCAAGGACCTCCGCAAGAAGAGGGACTTCATCAAGGACTATATCAAGGCCTCCAACGCAGCCACCGGCTCCAAGTTCGACGCCAACGCCAACGTCACCCGCAAGAATATCGTGACGCTGGGCCAGGAACTCTACAAGGAGAACAACATCAAGCAGAACCGCTACATCATGCAGGACAAGATCAAGAACCTCTACGGTCCCGGTCTTGCCCAGCAGTACATCAAGGACCTCGAGTCCCATGTGCTCTACAAGCACGATGAGAGCGGCACCCCCGGCTATCCTTACTGCGTCGCCATCACCATGTATCCTTTCCTGGTGGGCGGCTTGAAGGAATTGGGCGGAGTGTCCGTCGCTCCCACCGACCTGAAGAGTTTCTGCGGCGAGTTCATCAACCTGGTGTACTCCATCTCCTCTCAGTTCATGGGCGCGGTGGCAACCCCGGAATTCCTTATCTATCTGGATTATTTCATCCGCAAGGACTACGGTGACGACTATCTCTCCCGCTTGGACGAGGTGGTGGAGAACAACACCAAGAAGCGCACCCTCACCAAGGTCATCGACAACTGCTTCCAGCAGGTGGTTCATTCCATGAACATGCCCGCCGGCAACCGCGGTTACCAGACCGTGTTCTGGAACATCGGCTACTTCGACAAGCCCTATTTCGAGGGCGTGTTCGGAGATTTCCGCTTCCCGGACGGCTCCGCTCCCATCTGGGAGACTCTGTCCTGGCTGCAGAAGCATTTCATGAACTGGTTCAACGAGGAGCGCAACAAGTACATCCTCACCTTCCCAGTGGAGACCATGGCGCTGCTTACCGACGGCAAAGACGACTACGCCGACAAGAACTACGCCG
>JAFZIX010000222.1 GCA_017554135.1 Bacteroidales bacterium
AGCTCCAGCACCTTCTGGTACAGGCCGATCTTCTTGATGCTGCCTCCGCCATAGGTAAGGAGGACTTTTTTGCCGAACTGCGCCATCACTGCTGGCAACTGCTCCACAACGCCCTTTCCAAAGATCAGGCGGGTTGGTGTACAATAGTCGAAATTCTGCATATCTTACTGGTTATCTATGTTAACAATCTCATAATTCAGGCTGCCGAGGCCGATGGAGGCAGCGTAGTCGACAATGTGGGTGCCGTGCTGACGGTTGATGCGCTGCTGGAGCGGCTTGGCATCATCACCAGTACTGTCCACATGGCCAAAGACCAGATCCAGGCAGGCTTTGTCCAACGCCACCGGGTCCAATGAGGCCAGAATCCCCATATCCTTCAGTTTCGGAGTATCGGGGTGGGCATTGCAGTCGCAATCGACGGACATATTGTTCATTACGTTGATGTACAGGATCTTGTCGCCGAAATAGGTGGCAACGGCCTGGGCCGCAGCGGCCATAGACTCCAGAAAACCATCCTGGCTCTCCTGTCCCCAGATGTTGTCAAGACTCTTTCCAGTAGAGTGGATATTGCACTTGCCACGTTTGGACGCCACACCGATGCTCTGGTTCTTTAGTACTCCGCCGAAACCGCCCATCGCATGCCCCTTGAAGTGGGCCAGGTTAATCATAAAGTCGTAATTCTGCAGATGCGTTCCCACCAGGTTGTACTTAATCCATTTTGTATCCTGGACGGGAATCTCCATGTCGCCTTCTGCATCCATAATGTCCACGGGCGCTATCTTCTCATAGCCGCGCTTGGCGATTTCCTTGCGATGGGATTCCGTCGTGCTTCGGCTGCCGCCGTAGGCAGTGTTACATTCCACAAAGGTGCCGTTCACTTTCTTTACCAGGTCGCCGATCAGTTCCGGACGCAGGTGGTTGGTCTGCTCGGACTCGCCAGTGGAGATCTTCACGGCCACGCGGCCTTCGGCCTTGCGGCCAAGGGCCTCGTAGATTTTAACGAGCGCTTCCGGGGTGATGTTCTTGGTGAAATAGACGATGGATTTCTCACCGGTAGGCTGGGTAACGGTAGTTTCTTCCGGTGTGGTTGAAACCGATTTCCCGGGGCCACAGTTGGTGAATCCGAGAAGTGTTGCTATTAAAGCAAAAGAGAGAAGTATTCTTTTCATGCTGCAAGATAGTGTTTTATGGCGATTTGAGAAAACTATATCTGTGATTTCCAGAAGCGGATGGCGTCATTGATCCAGCCTTCTGCTACGGTGCCGGTGCCAAGACCGAAGCCGTGGGGCAGACCGTTGTAGGAGTGGAACTCGGTGGGGATGCCGAGGGCGGAGAGCTGGTCGAGGCGGCTCTGCATGGTGCGCCATGATGCAATGCCGTCAGAGGTGCCGCAGCAGGCGTAGGTAGGTGCATAGTCTTTATCCACAGCTGTGTAGCCTGTATATTGCATGATGCAGGCGGCGGCCTGGGGGATGTCGGTGCGGCCGGTGGAACTGCGCATGTGGGAGAGGCGGCTCATGTCGGCAGCCATACGGGCTCCGGCGCTGCCTCCCCAGAGGCTGTAGCCATCGCGGGCAACTCCCAGTTCGTCAGCGTGGTCGTAGATGAAGCTTAAAGCGCGGGCGAGATCCTGGTCGGAAGGAGTCCAGTCCGGACGATAGATGAGCGCAAATGCGTTGTAACCTTTCTTGGACAGTTCCAGCGCATGCGGGAAACTGTCGTGCATGGCTCCCACGAAGACGTGACCGCCGCCGGCATTGCAGATGGCGAAAGGGGCATTTTCATTGCCTTTGAAGAAGAACAGGCCCGTATCCTTTTTATTTGGATCGGCTTTCTTTTCCGCCTCGGTCCAAATATCACAGAAGATGGTTTGTCCGGCATCGGCACGGGATTTCAAGGTGTTTACAATCTCTACCGTTTTGTCCGGGTCAATGCCGCTGTACCAGGTCAGACGCAGGTTCCCTAGCGTGGTTCCGCTCCAGTAGCCGTCATCTGCCGGAAACAGTAGGCGGCCAAAGTTTCCGAAGGTAGGATCGGCAATTACATCTGAGATCTTCGAATCTTTGTTATAGCTTGCAGTGACGGGGATATTGACTTGCTGTGGCGGAAAGAAGGACTGCAACGCGTGGTAGCAGAACTCCCAGACGGCGTTGAAATCGTGCTGGCCGCCTTTCTTCATGTGGTAGGAGAAATTGCTGGAGTTGAAAGTGTCCGTGAGTTCGCCCATGGCCTTTGCCTGGTTGTCGGTCTGCGGCAGACGGACATCGTTCGTCCCCACTGCATACCAGACGTAGAAATCATCCTTGTAGGACGACTTTTTCACGATATCGGCCAGGAACTCGGCAGTTTCCTTGGGATGATACTGGCCACCGTACATGCCCTGGCTCCAGTTGTCTCCGCTCATTGGCAAGTACATCCGGGTATAAGGGAAAGCCTGCTCGAAGACGTACCAGGTGGTGATGGAACCCAGGGAGAATCCGCCCAGCGCCCTGTGGCTGCGGGAAGTAAGGATGCCGTCCATGTCGGCCTTCTCCAGATAGGTGGAGTAATGCGTTTCCACGGCGGGGATAAGGTCGTTTACATAT
>JAFZIX010000020.1 GCA_017554135.1 Bacteroidales bacterium
CACCCTTTCCCGTATCGATCCCGACTTCCTTGCAAGGTTGTTCGAGATGGAGGTTCCGGAAATTGCTGACGGCCTCATTACCATCAAGAAGGTGGTCCGCGTGCCTGGCGAGCGTGCCAAGGTAGCGGTGGAATCCTACGACGAGCGCATCGACCCCATCGGCGCCTGCATCGGTGTCAAGGGCGGCCGCGTGATCGGCATCGTGCGTGAACTCCGCAACGAGAATATCGACGTGCTGCAGTGGTCTTCCAATCCCAAACTCCTCATCCAGCGTGCCCTTACTCCCGCCCGCGTGTCATCCATTGATATGGGAGAAGGTCCCGAGGATAAGGTTAAGGTCTACATGCTCCCCGAGGAGGTGCAGAAGGGCATCGGCCGCGGCGGCGTGAACGTGCAGCTTGCCGGCATGCTGGTAGGCCGCGAAATCGAAGTCTGGCGTGAGACTCCCAAGGGAGAGGTCGCCGCAGAGGAAGAGGACGATGTGGCTCTCGAGGAGTTCACCAATCCTGAATATGGCCGCACCATCGACGGTTGGGTGATCGACAAACTTAAGGGCATCGGTTGCGATACAGCCCGCAGCGTGCTTGCCATCGATCCCGAGGATCTCGCCAAGAGGGCAGATCTCGATATCGAGACCGTGGAGGATGTTCGCAGCATCCTGGCCGCTGAATTTGAAGACTAATTAAAAGAAAAGGGGTTATTATATGGCAGAAATCAGACTGAATAAAATAATGCGGCAGTTCAATATCGGGCTGCAGGACCTTGTGGACTTTCTCAAGGCCCAGGGAGTGGACGTGGAGGAGAATCCTAATGCGAAGTTCTCCGACGAGTACCTCCCTGCCATCCAGAAGCAGTTCGGGGCGGACCTGAAGGCTGCTGAGGAGGCCAATGAGAGGGCTATCAAGATGTCGGATATCCTGGAGAATTCCGGCAAGAAGAAGGAGGAGCAGGTTGAGGAAGAAGAGGAAGAGCGCGTAATAGTGCGCACCAACACCCTTTCCCGCAAAAAGGCGGAGCCCAAGCCGGCCCCCGAACCGGAACCCGTTCCCGAACCCGAGCCCGAGCCGGAACCCGAGCCCATCCCGGAGCCTGAGCCGGAACCCGAACCGGCGCCTGTCATTCCGAACGAAGTGAAGGAATCTATCCCGGAACCCGAACCGGCGCCTGTCATTCCGAACGAAGTGAAGGAATCTATCCCTGAACCCGAACCCATCCCTGAGCCCGAACCCGCACCAGCCCCTGCCGAACCGACCCCTGCGGCAGAGCCTGTAAAGAAGGAAGACGGATTTAAGGTTGTCGGTAAAATCGATCTTTCCCAGTTCGACAAGAAACCTGTCAAGAAGCGCGAGCGCATCGCCAAGGGCACCCAGAAGGTGGATGTGGCAAAGGCAGGCCAGAATATTGAGCGCAGCAGCAAGAAGGATAAGGCTGCAGTTCAGCAGCAAGGTGGCGGCAAGGGCCGCAAGAGGGACCGCTTCAAACCCGCAATGACCGAGGCTGAACTCGAGGAGATGCAGAAGGAAATCCAGAAGCAGGTCAAGGAAACCTACGCCAAGATGAACGAAGGCAAGAAGAACAACTTCGGTGCGAAGTATCGCAAGGAGAAACGTGAACTTGCCGCACAGCGTACCCAGGAGGAACTCGAACTTGCATCTGCCGAGAAGAAAGTCCTGAAGGTCACCGAGTTCGTTACCGTTAATGACCTCGCCACCCTTATGAACAACACCCCGGTGAACAATGTCATCGGGGCATGCATGAGTCTGGGCCTGATGGTTTCCATCAACCAGCGTCTCGACGCGGAGGCCCTGGTGCTTGTGGCAGAGGAATTCGGATACAAGGTTGAATTCGTGGGTGCTGAACTCACCAATGAAATCGAATCCGCCGAGCAGGCCGACAAGGAAGAAGATCTCGTTCCCCGTCCTCCGGTCATCACCGTCATGGGTCACGTCGACCACGGTAAAACCTCGCTGCTCGACTATATCCGCAAGACCAACGTAATTGCCGGTGAGGCCGGCGGCATTACCCAGCACATCGGCGCATACACCGTGCAGATGGAGGATGGCCGCAGGATTACCTTCCTCGACACCCCTGGCCACGAGGCCTTCACCGCCATGCGTGCCCGTGGCGCCCAGATGACCGACCTCGCGATCATCATCATCGCAGCGGACGACGCAGTGATGCCGCAGACAGTCGAGGCAATCAACCACGCGCAGGCTGCCGGCGTGCCTATGGTGTTTGCTATCAACAAGATAGACAAGCCGGGCGCATCCGCCGACAAGATCTACCAGCAGCTCTCGCAGATGAATATCCTCACCGAGGCCTGGGGCGGAAAATACCAGTGTCAGGAGATTTCCGCGAAGCACGGCCTGAATGTGGACAAACTCCTGGAGAAGGTGCTGCTCGAGGCAGACCTCCTGAACCTCAGGGCAAATCCCAACAGGCTTGCCCAGGGCGCTGTCATCGAGTCTTCGCTGGACAAGGGGCGTGGCTATCTCGCCACCATCCTCGTGCAGAACGGAACCCTCCATCAGGGCGACATTGTGCTCAGCGGAAGCTATTACGGCCGCGTCAAGAGCATGTTCAACGAACGCGGACAGAGGGTGATGGAGGCCGGCCCTTCCACTCCTGTATCGGTGCTCGGACTTAACGGAGCCCCTGCCGCAGGTGAGAAGTTCAATGCGATGGCCGACGAAAAGGAGGCCAAGAGCATCGCGGCAAAACGAGAGCAACTCATCCGCATCCAGGGCATCAAGACCCAGAAGCATATGACCCTCGAGGAAATCGGCCGCCGCATCAGCATCGGCAACTTCAAGGAACTCAACATCATCGTCAAGGGCGATGTGGACGGCTCCGTGGAGGCTCTGTCTGACTCCCTCATCAAACTCAGCACAGAGAGCATCCGCGTGAATGTGATCCACAAGGCGGTGGGTGCAATCTCCGAGAGCGATATCCTGCTTGCAGAAGCGTCCGACGCCGTCATCATCGGCTTCCAGGTGCGTCCAACCGTCGAGGCCCGCAAGGCTGCCGACAAGGAAGGCATCGAAATCCGCCTCTACTCCGTCATTTACGACGCTATCAACGAGGTGAAGGATGGTATGGAGGGTATGCTCGAGCCTGAAAAGAAGGAAGAAGTCATCGCCACCGCCGAAGTCAAGCAGACCTTCCACATCAGCAAGGTCGGCACTATCGCCGGATGTATCATGCGTGAGGGCAAGATGATCCCGAGGGTGCAGGTGCGTCTGATCAGGGACGGCATCGTGGTCTATACCGGCGAACTTGGCTCTCTCAAGATCGGCAAGGACGATGTGAAGGAGGTTGCCGCCGGCAAGGAGTGCGGTATGAGTATTGCCGGATTCAACGATATCAAGGAAGGCGACTTCATCGAAGCCTTCAAGATAGTGGAAATCAAGAGGACCCTGTAAAGAGCCCCCGCCATGGCAGACGAAAAGATAATATTTTCGATGAACGGGGTGGGCAAAGTCCTGCCTCACAACAACAAGGTCATCCTTAAGGATATTTACCTTTCCTTCTTCTACGGTGCCAAGATAGGCATCATCGGCCTTAACGGTTCCGGTAAATCCACCCTCCTTAAGATTATCGCGGGGGTGGAAAGCGGCTACCGCGGCGAGGTCGTATGGGCTCCCGGATATTCCGTGGGTTATCTGGAACAGGAGCCGCAGATGGATGGTTGGAAGACGGTGCTCGATGTAGTGCGCGAAGGCGTGCAGGAGACTGTGGATCTGCTCACGCAGTACAACGATGTCTGCAACCGTCTCGGGGGGATAATAGACGACACCGTCATGTATGCCTTGTTCGAACAGCAGGCGGAGTTGACCGAGAAGATAGAGGCCTGCAACGGATGGGAACTTGATGCCAAACTGGAAAGGGCGATGGATGCCCTCCAGTGCCCTCCTCCCGATGCTATCATCAGGAATCTTTCCGGAGGCGAACGCCGCCGCGTGGCACTCTGCCGCCTGCTCTTACAGGAGCCGGACGTGCTGCTACTCGACGAGCCTACCAACCACCTCGATACCGAGAGTATCCAGTGGCTCGAAGCCCATCTGCAGCAGTATAAAGGCACGGTCATCGCCGTCACGCACGACCGTTACTTCCTCGACAATGTCGCCGGATGGATTCTGGAACTGGACCGCGGCGAGGGTATCCCCTGGAAGGGGAACTATTCATCCTGGCTGGAGCAGAAGACTGCCCGCCTGGCGATGGAAGAGAAGCAGGAGAGCAAGCGCCGCAAGACCTTGGAGCATGAGTTGGAGTGGGCGAGGATGGCTCCGAAGGCCCGTCATG
>JAFZIX010000223.1 GCA_017554135.1 Bacteroidales bacterium
GAGCAGTTCGAAGAAGGCTTCATCCTTACGACGGGCAGCACCTTCATGGACGGGAACATCGACTCCTATGTAGCCTTCGACCTGGCCGGAGAGTTCGACTATGTGAGCTTCACCGTGGGCACCCTGTCCAAGCGCCGCGTGCTGGGCGAGGACCGTCTGCTGGTCTTTGCCGATGACAACCTCATCCTGGACACCGAGGTCCACTGCCTGTGGCCCAACCAGAAGTTCACCCTGCCCATCGGCAAGTGCCGCATCCTCAAATTCGCCAAGCCCGGCAACGGAGAGAGCAAGCAGACCTTCACCGGCGTGGGAGACGTGATGGTCTTCCGCGGACAGCCGCAGGACACCGCCCCCTACTTCTACCACCGCCATCCCGAAGCCCCCGACGAGGTAGACCTCATCGACTTCTGCGGCAGCCCCTACTTCCACTATGTAGGCCGATACCTGAGCACCCTCACCAACTTCGACATCAACGACTGCTTCAAGCCCGGCGGCAGCATGCGGGAAGCCTTCGTCATGAAGGACGGAAGCCGCATCAACAAGGGTATCATGCTGGAGACCAACGTGCCGCCCATGCTCGCCTTTGAAGACATCGACCTCAACACCGCCATCTTCCTCTTCATCGTAGGCGCCGGCAGCTCCATCAGCGCCAGCAATGTGGCGGCGGCTACGGGCGTTTCTGCCGGAGCAGGCCTTGCAGGAGCCCTGGCGGCCGGGTACAGCACCCTTAACCTGGTAGGCGACAAGAACCACCAGAGCGCCGTCGCGGCCTTCAACCCCTTCGGCGAGTATGAGACCCTCACCTTCACGGTGGCCAACAAGAGCGAGTACGTGGACACCGACATCCTCGGCGCCAGGCTGGATCCCGACAACCCCGTGAAGCTGGATGTCTTTGCCGATATGCGCAAGGTGGGCGAATTCTGGCTCACCAACCGCAGGGAGCCCACCACCATCAAGGTGCCCATCCACAAGTGCAGCCAGCTGGTGTTCTGGCTGGAATGCGGCGACGGCCGCAGCGGCCAGTATGTCCTCTACGACATGACGCTCTCCAAGGAACCCATGCCCCAGGACGAGTGGCCGGTGATCAATGCCGAGACGGGGAAGCCGACTACCCTCCCCGTTTCCAACAACCGCAACGCCCAGCCGGGCCGCGTGGAATGGATGCATCCCAGCAGCATCTCCCGTGTAGAGGCCATCGATCAGCTCTTCCGCGACGTGGACGAATCCTGGGAGAAGACCAATGCCTGCCTGTACGACGGCGCCATCGACTATGACATCACGGAAACCTACGTGCAGGCCCGCGACGGCAAGTTGTACAAAGCCGTGTCCATCCAGCGGGGCGGCCGGCGCTACGGTTTTACGGAAATCATCGCCCGCAACCGTGCGGTGATGGACAACGCCACCAGCGCCCTGCTCACCGTCACGGCCTCCTTCGTGGGCGTACCCGGCGCCAACCTGGGCGTGCTGAGCCTGGAAGGAGAGAACCTCCGCATCTTCCCCGAATACGTCAAGCTGGCGTCCAAGGCCCTCAACCAGTGCCGGAAGGACCTCAAGGAACTGAACAAATCCCTGGAAAAGGAGAACGAATCCCTGCAGAAGCTCATCCGCAAGGCCATTACGGTAGACGGTGTACAGTCCACCGACAAGGTGCTTCTCATGCCCCTTTCCCGTGGTGAAAAGCCCGAAGGCAACGCCTTCCAGCAAATTCAGTATTTTAACATGAATTAAATTTGGTTTATAAAATCTTTTTGCCTATCTTTGCAGTCCTTTTGAGGGCATAGCTCAGTTGGTTTAGAGCGCTTGCTTGACAGGCAAGAGGTCCGCAGTTCAAATCTGCGTGTCCTCACTCAAAGAAAAATCGGGCACTTTTTCAGTGCCCGGTTTTTTATTTAAGCGCCTTTAGATGCGCGCGTCATTTAATTCCTGACGCAGCGCACCCCGAAGCTGTTCGAACGGTTGCCGTAAGTTAAAGACCTAACCGTTCCATCGGGCTCGAGCGTCAAAAAGCGAGCAGAAGCAGAATAACTTGTCGACGACCAGTAATAACCATATCTTCTGGCAATAACTTCTGAAGAGTTTCTGCTACGGCAGCTCCCCAAGACATAATCCAGTCCTCTGATAGTAACATAGGTGCCGTCGGTTTTATCAAGCCCTACAAAACCAGGACTATTTTGACCATTATCCCACAGGAAATAACTTCTAGGCACAAAGTATCCTTCAGGGCAAGGATCATAGATAGTCTTTATGCTACTGCTATTACCCCAGAGCTTATTATTTGTCGCAGCGCCATCAACAGCAGGATACCAGTCATGTTCTGCTGTGATATGCATTATAGGATTCTGACGTGCATAGGCAATGTTATTGCCAGAAACAGAGCCTGTTTCAGTTCCAGAGACATACTTGTTAATAGCAGGAGCATTGCCAAGCATAGGCTTCAATCCTCCAGAAAGCAGCAAACCAGAAGAACGGCCAAGAGGATCCTTGCGGCCCCACTGATAGTACATGTACGTATCATGTTCACCTGTAATCTGACCAAGGGCAAGTTTACAAGCATATGCATACTGTTCCCCCACAGTCATTTCTGCGCCATTAGGGACAACGTCGCTTGCATCAACGGCCGGGACCCAGATATGATAGCTCCAGAGGAGATCGCCATTGGTGTCGTATATTCCCAACAGCGCATTACCGGTTGTACCTGCAGTTTTTCCTATAGTAACGGAGGTGTAACTGGCAGCCGTAATCTTGAAATCGGGATCGTTGTAAAGCGCATCCTCCGCCCAGATAATTTTTGCAGATGCGACAGCCGACTGGAAACCGGTGGCCGATGCGTTTGTACGGGAAAAGTCATCGTCATGCTGGTACAATTGGATGTCAATGCTTGCCGAAGTAGCCGAGGAATTCATTACAATACAGTTGGCGGAGCCGTAGACCAGCTTGTACGCTTCAAGTATTCCTGTCACGGCGGGAGTATAACTACCGGCAGCCGGAGTAATGGCAAACTTGGTGCTGGTAAGCGATGAGATTTTTACAATTTTGCTGTAAACATGTCCTGACTCAATATGGGAAGCCATCGAAATGGTGGCCGTATTGGCTTTATAATCAGGAATGGAAAAGCTAACAGTCAAATTCTCAACTACATCGTTAGGGAGCAGAGAAATCGGAATTGATACAGGAAGCGCAGCACCGGAAGCCAGCGTGATAGCTTCTTTGGGCACATAAGTAATGCTGGGACTTGTTCCTTCTCCAAATTCACCGGTGAAAATATTGAATTCTGCGTTCCCGGATATGGCGCCGGCGTCTGCGGTAACTGTAATAGATTCAATGACAGCATCAACCGGAGAGGTATTTTGAACTGCCAATTTAAGAAGAGCAGTCCTGGGTTCAAAGGCAAAATTAGGAGCGATACCTGCTTGCAAAGTGGCTTTGGTCGTGCTGGATGTTGCCCAACCAATGATATAGCGGCCAATACCGACCACTTCTTTTTGGGTAGAAGATACAGTTCTTGTAATTATATGATTCGTAACCGAAGCGCCCACTCCAGGATAAACCGCGGAAAAGAGATAAGCCTGTGTACCGTCATCATTACCATAATACCAAGAGGCCTTTTTGGGGAAGGTATTGGGAGTGAAGGTCGCGACAGTGGTTCCTTCCCCAGAAGAAATGGTGGCCACATCTCTCGTCGTAAACACGTAAGAGTCACCATTATCTTTGTAATCGTATACGTCAATCTGATCCCCGGCAATCCAATAGAGACTGTTGTCGGCACTCAACGCCACTTTGGTGGCATCACCCATAGAACTGGTGAATGTGATTGTTTCATCGGCAGAGACAGGAGTTTCGGCTAGCGGAGCGGCCTGCTCTTTGGCACAACCAGCCAGCACAACAAGCGCTAAAGCCGGGAGAATGTATTTCATTTTCATATGCATGTTATTAATTATTATTCTATAAACTTACCGGCCGTACTGCCGTACTGGGTTTCGGCGCCGTTTCCGAAAGAGCCGGGACTGTTCTTGCCACCTTCGTTGGAGACATACCACCAGGTTCTGTCAAAAGTAGCCTCGTCCTGGGAGAAAACCTCGGTATAGGCGCCTTCGAAAAGTTGGAAAGTAACATGTCTATTGGCTCGGTATGCCTTGTCTCCCTTGCGGAAGAATCCAACAGTATAATCATCGGCGTTCATGATAATGCGGATTCCTTCGCTTCTATTAAATGGAAACATGGGGATAAAGCGCATCATCTGATCAATTGATGCGAGTATAGGAGCAGCAGTCAGGTTGCACTTGAGCTCAGTTGCATCGCCACCGTTAACTGCAACAGATGGAATGCCTTCGTTAAAAACAACGGTTGCCGTTCCTGCCAAACCAGCAGATGGAGACGCCATCGAAAGCACTACCGAAGAAACGGTTTTATCCTTTAACGCTTCTTCGGAAATATTTGACTGGACGGATACAAGCGTAACAACACGGTAGAAAGAGATGTCATTCGACAGCTCATCAGAAGAAAGAATCCTTGTAATCTGGATATCATTAGAAGAAAAAGCCGCATTGTCGCTTGCACTGTAAGACACCTCATTCTGAACAGTGACAAGCAAATCATACAGGCCCGTACTTCCATTTTTCCCGCTTGATAAAGATACCGCCGAATAAGGATAAATGGCTACAATTGATCCCGTCCCCACAGCATCCCCATCGGTATAGTCAAAACAGCCATGGTTCTCACCCACATAAGCCGGCTGAACCGTGTAACGGGCTTTTGCGCCGGTGCTCAGATTAACAACAGCTATCTGATCACCAGCTTTCCATCCAACACTCCAGCGCAGACTGGTAATCTCATTCTTCGTCTGAGCTTCTTCAATATCTGTATAGACCGCAGATATGGATGGAATGCAGACACCTTCCTTTTCCGTGCCGGTTTCGCTTTTGCTACACGCCGCCACGGACATAAGGACAATGGTACATGAAATTAATAATGTTCTAATACTCATTCGTAACAGTTTTAGAAAGACTTAATCGTTTCCTTCATCTTCCGGATCCCCGCTTCCTCCGGTACCGCTTAGGCAGATAACATTCTCTACGTGCAGCCAGATGGATTCTGTCCACGGCTGCACGTAAACTTGCCGGGCTTTGGCTTTTTCTTGTTTGTTCATGGCATAATTATTTATTGGTTAAACATGTGTTACACAGGTTAGTCCGACCGCAGTGTCCCAAAAAACGACCGTTTATTTGAACACTGTTTTTCACCCGTTTTCGCACATGAAAACATGTCTGTTTTCTAATGAAGCGCGCCCCTATTCCAATCAAGTATCCATGCATGCTTTCACTCGGCACAAGGCCGTGCATAACGTCCATTTGGCGCATATTGTTTCATTTTGACAAATTCTTCGTTTCATTTCGGTTAATTGTGACGCTTGGAAACGGCGACTATTGACTATTTTTGACATTACTTATTATCTTTGCGCCATTAAACGGTCGTTTATTTGAACAGTTTTCGCGCTCATTCCCAAGCGCTTACAGCCCCTTCTCTCTCAACCACCGGTATAGCGTAGTCCGGCCCTCCCGCAGCTATGCGCGGATTTCATCGGCCCTGTCATCCAAACTGTTTAAACGAGCCGAACTGCCTTTGGTAATCTGAAGCGCCAGGTTGGCTCACCTACAACTTTTACTCGTACACTCTTGCGGGTTTCATTTTTGTTACCTATATTTGCAAAAAGAAAGTACTATGCCAGAACTATTCAGACAATACGGTTTCGTCTTCCTGTTCTTCACCAGGGAGCATGAGCCCATACACGTCCACGTGCGTGGGCACGACGGGGACGCCAAGTTCAATTGGGACGGGGAAGGTTTCGTGATGGAATATGCGCATAACATCAAGGCCAACGACCTCAAGCGCATCGAGCGAATGATTGCCGAGAATACGGACATCATCATCAACCGCTGGTATGAATTGTTCAAGACCGACAATGAAGACAATCAGTAAAATATGGTTTGAAGGAGACTGGATCTACGGCCTGGGGGACGATGGGAAAACCTATCGTCAGTCCCTGCTGTGGTATAACAAGCTTCGGAAGGCAACGGATGAACAGCGGGCCAAATACGAGATGAGCACCATCGGTATCCACTGGCACGAACTGGATGAAGACATCAGTTTTGAGAGTTTCCTCTATCCTGATGCCGAGCCCAC
>JAFZIX010000224.1 GCA_017554135.1 Bacteroidales bacterium
GGTATATACCTTGTAGGATACGTTCGGCACGGTGGTGATAACATCCATATCGAACTCCCTGAACAGCCGCTCCTACACGATTTCGAGGTGCAGCAGGCCGAGGAAACCGCAGCTGAATCCGGATCCCAGCGCCAGCGAACTCTCCGGCTCGTAGACGAAGGAGGCGTCGTTCAACTGGAACTTCTCCAGCACCGCCCGCAGCTCTTCGAACTTATCCGCCTGCACAGGGTACATGCCCGCGAACACCATCGGTTTCACCTCCTCGAATCCGGCGATAGCCTCGGTGCAGGGGTTCTCATAGCCCGTGATGGTATCGCCCACCTTCACCTCCGCGGCGCTCTTGATGCCGGAGATGATATAGCCGACATCGCCGCACCCGATCTCCTGCGTGGGGATGAGTTTCATGCGGAGGATGCCGATTTCCTCCGCCTCATAGTCCATGCCGGTGTTGAAGAACTTCACCTTCTGGCCTTTGCGCAGCGTGCCGTTCTTGATTTTGAAGTATGCGATGACGCCGCGGAAGGGGTTGAAGACGGAGTCGAAGATGAGGGCCTGCAGGGGGGCGTCCGGGTCACCTTTCGGGGCGGGGATTTTCTCTACGATAGCGTCGAGGATAGGGTCCACCCCCTCCCCAGTGCGGGCGGAGATGCGGAAGATATCCTCCGGATCGCAGCCGATGAGGTCCACTATCTGGTCAGCCACCACCTCCGGCTGCGCGGAATCCATATCTATCTTATTGAGGATGGGGATGATTTCCAGCCCGTGGTCGATGGCCTGATAGAGGTTCGCAATCGTCTGTGCCTGAACGCCTTGCGATGCGTCCACCACCAGCAGCGCGCCCTCGCAGGAGGCGATGGAGCGGGAGACTTCGTAGCTGAAGTCCACGTGGCCGGGGGTGTCGATGAGGTTTAGGATATGGCCCTTGTACTGCATCTGGATCGCGTGGCTCTTGATGGTGATGCCCTTCTCGCGCTCCAGATCCATATCGTCCAGCACCTGCGCTTCCATATCGCGCTCGCTCAAAGTCTTGGTGAGTTCGAGCAGACGGTCGGCCAGGGTGGATTTACCGTGGTCGATGTGCGCGATAATGCAGAAGTTGCGAATGCGGTCCATTGTCATAACTTACAAAGATAGCAAAAACGCGGAAAAATGCTAACTCAATTTCCGCGTTTGGCGTTGTAGCCCATCTGAGTAAGGAGGGTGACGAGTTTATCGCGAAGGTCGCCCTGGATGGTGATTTCGCCGTCCTTGGCAGTGCCGCCAACGCCGCACTTGGTCTTGAGAGTTTTGGCCAGAGCGGCCAAATCATCCTGCTTGCCCACGAAGCCCTTGACCAGCGTCACCTGCTTCCCGGCCCGCTGCCGGCGGTCGATGGCCACTATCAGCCGCTGCTTTGCCGGCGGCAAAGTATCGGCCTCCACAGTCTGCACTGTCTGATATTGAAAATCCGGGTTAGTGGAATACACCACCCCCAGCCTCTGCTTCCAGTCATTATCGTTCTTCATACTGCAAATATAATAAAAAAGGAGCCACCCTTGCGGGTAGCTCCCCGGAGCGAGGCTCCTTTCATCGGATGCGGTATAGTACCAGTTCCCGAAAGAACCAGTTTAAGCAATACTACCGTTTCCGGTAATACGCCCTTACATGTTCCTTTTTACCGCGACGAACCCTCCAGTAGGAGCGAACGCGCACGGGCTTGGCACCCACGCCTTGCATGAGGAAGCCAATGAATACTAGATCTGCGTATCTATTCATTTCAACTGTTAATAATGCTCGGGCAGACTGTATTGATGAACAACCCTGCAATCCGATGTAAAAAAATAGAGCACCAGAATTTCGAAAAATTAAGATGCTCTAATAATACGCAGACCGAATTCGACGGCCCTATTAACAGTTGCTACCGCAAAGGTAATAAGAAAATTCTATTCTGCAAAGAAAATAAATAATTATTACGGAACGGGGTCATAGCCGGAACCTCCCCAGGGGTGGCAGCGGAGGATGCGCTTGAGGGAGAGCCAGAAGCCTTTGAGGGGGCCATACTTGCGGAAGGCCTCAAGGGCGTACTGCGAGCAGGTGGGGGTGAAGCGGCAGGTGGGCGGTTTCAGCGGGGAGATACACAACTGATAGAATTTTATCAGCAGGATGAACGGCGCCGCCAGTATTTTCTTCAGCCACTTCATGATTCAGAAGAAATGCGCGTGAGAATTGCCGCGACATCCGCGCTGATAGTCGCAAAATCCGCCAACTCCGGAGAGTTATACTGAAAGAGGATATCCACCCCCGCAACCTTCTGCACCCTATACGCCTCCCGAATCCGCCTCTTCAGCAAATTCCTCCTCACCGCCCTCTTAAAGAATCTTTTGGGTACCGAGATCAGCACTCGCGCCGGTTGATCATCTTGATGAAGCCAACAATAACGAAAAACACCATAGGATCCCCACTTGCCGTCGGCCAGAAGGGTCGCAATTGACTTCTTGCCGGACAGCCGCTCAGCCTTACTCAGCGTGTTGCCCCCGGAAGTCATATCCTATTTATTCTGAAGAAACAACTCGATAGCCCTCGCCACGGAAGGAGCTTCCGGGGTAGGCCCCTGAATATCGATATTCAATCCCGCCTCCTCCATCGCCGGCACGATGCTCTTGCCCCATCCGGCAAACTTCACCTTCCCCTGCTTGAACTCGGGGAAATTCTCCTGCAGAGACTTCACATCCGCAGGATTATAGAGAGCGATGATATCGTAAGTAGAAAGATCGAGGTCATGCAAATCCTGCGTGACACTTTTCACAAGCTCGGCCTCGGTGAAATCGATGCCAGCCTTGGCAAGCAGGTTAGTAAGCCCGTCGACATTGGCGCCGGCAGACTTGGTAACGAGGAACTTCTCCCCCTTGTGCTTGGGGCCGATCAGCGCCACCACCGACTCGGGAGAGCCGTTGCCGAAGAATATCTTACGCTTGCGGAAAACGATATGCTTCTGAAGATAGTTGGCGACCAACTCGGTAGAACAGAAGTACTTCATGGTCTCGGGGACCTTGAAACGGAGTTCTTCTGCAAGTTTGAAATATGCATCGATGGCGTGACGCGAAGAGAACATAACGGCCGTGTAGTCCGGCAGATTGACACGCTGCTCACGGAATTCGCGGGAACTGAGAGCTTCGATCTTGAAGAACGGGCGGAAAACCACCTCAGCTTTGAACTTCCCCTGCAGGGTTTCGTAGGCAGTCATCTTCGCAGGTGCCTGCTGTGATATCAGTATTCTCATATCTTTCAATTCTGGTCTATAAAACCAGCCCTGCTGCAACAAAGGCGGCGGCTGGAATTATTTCGAGCCCGCAAAGATACAAAAATGTTGTCAATCCATTGCAAAATGTTCGCAAAATCTGCCCTTCCCGCACGAGGGAGAGCAGCCAGAGAATGCCCAGTTCCGCCCAGATGCACCAGCGGATCACGTCGTCCGGCGCCCGGAATGCCACCAGCACACAGAGCGAGATCAGCATCCATAGCACAAAGCAGATGAAATAGTTGTAGATGCCGTGCCGTAGGGCCAGCCGGATCTCGAAGTTGAGGCGCACCTTCCTCAACCCCAGCAGCAGGGCGTGCATGATCAGGCGGAGGCTGTTGAACGCCACCAGCAGTGCCGCGAGTTCCACCAGCCGCAGCCAGGGCTCGCTCCAGGGGGCGATAAAACCGGCGTCGTAGAGGCAGTAGCGGTCGGCGGCGACCATGAATTCCACCGATAGCAGCCGCGCGCAGGTGTTGCGCAGCCGGGCGACACTGACACTGTGTTCGACTTCGATATTCCCCCGGCCGCGCACCAGACATCCCGTCAGCGCGGGGAAAAGTTTATAGATTCCAGGGAGGAGGAAGAGGATGATGACGGCGCAGCCCAGCAGCATCCAGGTATGCGCGGGGATATCCGCCCACCCGGCCGCCTCGATTGCCGCCGGCCGTTCAACAGGAAGATGCAGGGTGCCGAAATCCATTGTAGTGCAAAGATAGGGAATCTTTCCCGTTCACTGCGAGTAACGTCAAAAGATTTTATGGCCGATTCCATTCCCAGCCGAAACGAAGACAAAGGAGGCGAAGGATTTCCCAGTCTGAAGGCGGGATAGACAAAGTGACTTGTGTCTTGTTGTTATATCCTTTTTCGGATGCGATATCCCTGAGCATCATGGGTTGTTGGGAAGTCTTCGGGAAATACCCATCCACATAACGGGAAGTGGGCATTTTGCGGGCCTTATCCAGATTGTACTGCGCCTGGAGTTTCATCCAGAATGACGCAGGGATCTCCGGCAAACCGGACTCGATTTTCGTAGCAATCTCTGGCGTGAAATTGCGCACGCCATGAATCAAGGCACTCAAATGAGTCGCCTGCAACCCAGCAGCATCTGCAAAGTCCTTCTGCCTGATATTCCTAGCCTTCAATTCCTCCCCCAGGATGCTTCCAGGGTGCACCAACATCGCCGGCGAAGCCCCATTCAGTGAAACCATTTTCTCATTTTTTGTTTCCATAATGTGTGTTATCTCTTCCCCTCAGTATAAAGCGAGTATAGTTCCTGTGTCATTAATACCTTCATCTCACTATCATTTCTGCAAAGATAATACTAATTGCCTAATTATCATAATTTTATAACTAGTTTTGTAATAAATGAAAACAGGGCCACCCGGAAGGGCAGCCCTGATGAGAATCATTTCACGTGTCTAGAACGCAAGGGTTGCTAAAACATATGCACCACCTGTTTTATTTTTCCCCTCCAAACTACCTGAAGAAGCATAACTCCATGCTTCGTCATCTGACTTCTCTGTACTCGTCCAAACGTAATTTCCTGTTGAACTCCAAGGAGCCGAGGAATAGTAACCTACGGCTTGAATCGTATATAATATATCTGTTCCGCGTAAAACGGATTGATCCATATTTGTCAAATTGGCGGATGTCCCTCTCAACCCTTTAATAATCAAATTCATTTGATAAGCCGAAGGGAGGAACCAGTTACTGGTACCAGATGATGGCTTGGAACTGGTAATACCATCTGCGGCCGAGACACTATTATTCAACGCGGCATAAAAAGCAGGATAATTATCTGCGTTATTCTTGCCTGCGCACAGCGCGGACCCGGATTCCTTTGCTGCAAGAGCAAGACTATAAGATGAATACTGAGAGTGTGATGCAGTCCCTTCGTTTTTCCATTTTCGGGTCATTCCGTTTGAGACCCCCATACCAATTGCCAGACCATGAGGATATCCGGCTTCTGCAGTATCTTCACCAAGGGATGCGATGATGGCTGATGCCAGGGTGGAAGCCGCTTTGGCAGCGGCTTTGTCCTTATAGAACTTACCATTCTGGCCAATGACATTGAAAATGGTCGCCATCTTCACGGTCGGGGTGTAGAAGTTGCCGGCAGTCAGGGAAGCAGTGCCTTTAGCCACATAAGGCTTGTCGGATGCGACAGCCTCGAACCAAATAAGACCGGAGGTGGCAGGAAGTGCCACATAAAGCGTGCTCGTGGCAGAGCCGGGAGTAACGGTGGTGATAACATTATCGGATGCGTCTTTCACCACGAAACTGCTCACATAAACGCTGTTGCTTCCATCCACATCCTCTACTTCGAACTTGCAGATTGCATACTGTGCCTCGAGAGTTGCTCCGCTCGCAAGCGATGCCGTTCCATCTACCTTGATAGTACCGGTTCCCTTACGGACGTCACGGGCTGCACTGAGGGTGCCGTCCTGTGCGCTGAGTGCGGAAGCCAGCACATTGCCGGTAGTTCCGTCAGCGGCAGAAGCCGGATAAATCAAAGTCACGGCTGTTCCGTCAGTGACACCGGTCTGAAGAGTCGCCGTAATAGTGGCTTTCCCAGAACCGTCTACGGATGTGATTGTAGCATCGGTCTTGTAGGGTGTGGAACTTACCTCGTACACAAGAGCGATGGTTTCGCTCTCGGCAAAGTTTACGGTGATATCTCCACCGGACTCCGCCACGGCACGTGTGTAAGCATCAGTTTGAACAGTAGCAACGAAAGGAATTCCGTCAACTTCTTCAGGTGTGTAATTTTCTTTGGTATTGCAAGCGCATACCAGTGCAGCAATAGCTAAAATGGCATAAATGTTCTTTTTCATAATCCTGTCCTTTTTAGCGTTTACCAATCGAACCCTTCTCCGCTGCCGGTATAATCTGTCGGCTTGGGAATCTGGTTTTCACTACCCGTGAGCAAACTTGCTTCAAAGCTCACATTCATAACCTCCACTTCTGGGGCGAGGTATTCCCGTTCGTTTTTCTTCATAATATTGTGTTGAATTAATTATTTCAAGGTACGGACCAGACTTTAAAGTATCCCTTCCTCCACGGCTTTGCGGATCATTTCGGCGGAGGTGGTGGCGGAGAATTTGACGAGCATTTGTTTGCGATACCATTTCACTGTTTCGGGGCTGAGGCCGAAGAGTTCAGCGATTTGGGGGCTGGTGCGGCCGAGGGCGATTTCTTTCAGGATCGTGAGTTCCCTTCTAGTTAATGAAATGGTTTTTGCGTCTTCCATCAGTTTTGCGTTATTTCTGATTGCAAATTTCTGCATTAATCCTCTTTTAAACACCACCCTTAGGGGTGGCCCACTCCACCCCAAAGGGTGGAAAACAACCCAAATTTCAACCCACCTACCCCGGCATTCGCTCTTTTTCGTTAAATTTGTTCTGCATATGAATAAACGGATTCTCATACTTCTGCTGGCCACCCTCACAATCCTGCCGGCAACCGCATACAACGACCACCGGGGCCACAACCTCGATTCTCTAGAACGCGTAGTGGCAAAATGGACCCCGGACGCGATTGACAAGGGCAGCGATGAGGAGATGATTCCCCTCAACAACGCTTACCGTAACCTGATGTTGGGCTACCAGCAACTGAATCAAGAAAAGTTCCTGTTCTATGCCCGCAAGGCGCTTAGTGTGAGCCGCCCCCGCAGATGGCGCTTTGCCGACGCTGATGCCTACCGCTACATCGGCCAGTATTTTTACTTCCGTGAGCAGTGGGACAGTGCCGGGTTCTATTTCAACGCCGCCCTCTCGGCCATCAACGACATGGAAGCCGGCGCCACCTCGCCCACCGCCCCTGACGGCTATTCGCAGTCCGCAATCGATGAC
>JAFZIX010000225.1 GCA_017554135.1 Bacteroidales bacterium
AACTGATCCCGCCGATTGCCAAGATGCATGCTTATATGGTTACTAACGCAAACTCCATGGCCCAGTACGGTGCGCTGGAAGCGTTGAACGGCCCCCAGGATTTCGTGGAGCAGATGCGCCGTGAGTTTGAAGACAGGCGCAACTTTGTGGTCCAGGCGCTCAATGAAATGCCACTCCTGCGCTGCAACATGCCGCAAGGTGCATTTTATGTTCTGTTCGATGTATCCAAGACCGGGATGAACGCGGAAGAGTTTGTCAGCTTTATGATTCAAAACGGTGTCGGGCTTGTGCCCGGAACCGCGTTCGGCAAAAGCGGGAAAACACTTGTCAGACTCTCTTATGCGGCGTCGATGGAGCAGCTTCAGGAATGCATGCGTCGTATGAAAAATGCGCTGGATACAGTTGTGCAATAAACAGCGCCGCCTGCCTATGCAGGAATCAATCTTTATGTCTTCAATGTAGCTATCTGCGCCTACATTAAGAAAAAAGATAAAGAAAAAAAGAAGGAGGGAAAATGAATGGTAACACAGATTGACCACATCGAAATCATTGTTAACAACCTGAAGGCATATGAAGAGTATTTTACATCGCTTGGCTTTCAGGTAGTTAAGCGCGACAACCACCACAAGGGTTCTGTAGAATTCCAGCTGCCTGGCCCCAATCAGCCTATCTTTGAGCTGCATGAAGTCCTGCTGGAAGAGGTTCTCGGCATCAATCACATCGCATTCAGAGTGGATGACGTAAACGCAGCCTATGAGTTGTTCAAGGAAAAAGGGTATAAGGTCATGATGGAGCCCCATTTCAGCCCATTTACCGGGCGCACCAACATGGACGGCAGAGACCCCGACGGATGGCGCGTTCAGATTTGTGACAAAAAGCGCGTGAATCCCACGAAGTAAGAGAACGGAGATGGATCATGGTTAAGCAGATCGACCATATTGAGCTTATCGTCAGAGATGTTGCGGCATACGAGGAATTCTTTACTGCTCTAGGTTTTGAAGTCGTGTTGCGTAGCAATCACCACGGCGGCTCTGTTGAACTTCAACTGCCAGGCCCTAATCAGCCCATCTTTGAGATCCACAAGGTCTGTGGCGAGGAAGTGATTGGAGTCAACCACATCGCGTTTCGCGTGGATGATGTCAACGAAGCCTATGCGCTGTTTCAGGAGAAAGGCTACGAAATCATCGGCGCACCACGTTTCAGCTCACACACCGGACGTACGAACATGAACGGCAGAGATCCTGATGGATGGCGCGTTCAGATCTGCGACCAGGTGAGGACAGACCCAACAGAGTAATCTTTTGAAAAGGAGAATAAAAGATGAAAAAATTTGTTGCTTTCCTCCTCCTGCTGAGCCTGGTATTCGGCTTGGCCGGCTGTGGCAGTTCAGCCGCCCCGGCGCAGGCTCCGGCCAGCACAGAAGCTCCGGCGGCCAGCACAGAGGCAGCTGCTGAAGCAGAGCCCGAAGCCCCTGCCGCTCCTGCAAGGACCCATCTGAACGTGGGCATCGCAGGTGAGGTAACATCCCTCGACCCCTCTATGTCCCCGGACTGCATTACTCCCACCGGTTACACCTATGAAGTACAAATCTTTGAGACGTTGATCCGCTATGATGCCAAGCTCGGCGAATTCGTTCCTGAGCTTGCTACCGCTTGGGAATTCAATGACGATTCCACGGAAGTGACCTTCACCATCAAGGAAGGCGTCAAATTCCACAACGGCGACATTATGACGGCTGACGATGTAGAGTTCTCCCTGACCCGCGCCCTGGAGTCTCCGTATACGTCTTCTGTCAACGGCTCCATCGATCACTTTGAAAAAGTTGACGATTCTCATGTCAAAGTTGTCCTGAAGTATCCCTACGTCCCCATTCTGCAAGTGCTTGACGTTCCCTGCTGGAGCATTGTCTCCAAGCGTGCAGTGGAGGAGTTGGGCGAGGAGTTCGGTCGGCATCCTGTGGGAACCGGTGCATACAAGATGGTCAACTGGGTCAGCGGCCAGCGCGTGGAATATGAGGCCTTTGAGGATTACCACAATGGTGCCGCCCCCATCAAGACCGCCACTATGATTATCCTCCCCGACCAGACGGCTGCCTCCCTGGCGCTGGAGGAAGGCTCCATCGACTTCTGCCAGGGCATTCCCAAGACGGATATCCCCCATATGGAAGAGCTCGAAACGGTCAACGTGATTAATGCCGGCGGCGGCCAGGTCTGCGACATCACCTTCAACTGCACGGACGGCCCCTTTGCCGACAAACGCGTTCGCCAGGCAGTCGCCTATGCTATCGATCTGAATGAAATTCTGATCGGCGGTGCGGAAGGTTACGGCCAGATTGCAAACTGCCTCTGCGCCCCGGCGGCCAACGGCTATTGCTCGGATATTGAGCCTCTCAAGCAGGATCTGGACAAGGCAAAGGCGCTGCTGGCCGAGGCCGGATACCCTGACGGCTTCGATGTTGTCATGGATCAGGACTCCTCCAACACCTATATGGCCGGTGCCGAAGTTATCCAGGCCCAGCTGAAGAAGATTGGCATCAACATCACCTTCAACAAGATGGAGCGTTCCGCGTGGTTCGACCTCGTCGGTGACAAGCGCGAGTTCTTTATCACGCACCGCATGACCACCATGTCCGTTCTTGACGCAGACTACATCCTGACCCGTCGTCTGACCGAAGGAGCCTTGGGCAGCGGCAACAACTATTGTGGCTTCCATACGCCCGAGCTGGAAGAGCTTATCGCGGCCGGCCGTCAGGAATCCGATCCCGCGAAGCGTCATGACATCTACCATAAAGCATACCTGATCATTCAAGATGAATGCCCCACCATCCCCCTGTACTACTATGTTGCCTTCGACTGCTGCAACGCCGACCTCAAGGGCGTGCAGGGTGCGGCAAATAACCGTGATCTCTGGCGCTTCATGTACTTTGAATAATCAAAGGCAAGGCTTTCTTGGCCAAAAATAAGTAATCTGGCCCGCCAGAGTTTATAAAAAACTATAAATTTTGGCGGGCTCTTTTCCATTGGCAGTATTCTGCCCAGCGGAAGTGGGAGGAATAAAATGACTCGTTATATTATAAAGCGTCTGCTGTATATGATTCCCGTCCTTCTGGGCGTGAGCTTTCTCATTTTTGGAATCATGGCACTGACGCCGGGAGATCCGGCCATGCAGATTCTGGGTGACGGCGCCACGCCGGAAGCGCTTGCGGCGCTGCGTGAGGAGATGGGCCTGAATGATCCGTTCTTTGTACGCTATTTCCACTATCTGTACAATGCGCTGCATGGCGATCTTGGCAATTCGTATATGACCAAGCTCCCGGTTTTTAACGAGATACTGCACCGTTTGCCATATACAATCCGTCTGGCATTCTTTAGTATCGGCTTCGCTATGGTTGTTGGCATCCCGGTAGGGATGCTGTCGGCAGTCAAACAGTACTCTTTGCTGGATACCTCTGTGCTGGGCCTCTCACTGCTTCTTACTTCAATGCCCGGCTTTTTGATTGGGCTGCTGCTGATGCTCGTCTTTTCCGTTCACCTCGGATGGCTTCCGATGATAGGACTGGACAGCGTCAAAGCGCATATTATGCCTTGTCTTGCCGCCGGCTCTCCCACGCTGGCAGCTATGGTGCGTATGACACGGACAACTATGTTGGAGGTTATACGCCAGGACTATATCCGGACTGCC
>JAFZIX010000226.1 GCA_017554135.1 Bacteroidales bacterium
GCCACCCGATGCTCCGAAGAAGCCTCAGAAGCCCCCTCCGACGAAGACACCAGCGACACCTCCTTTTCAGGATCATCCGGCGACAACTCTCCAAAGTATTTTTCCAGCGATACCGCCCCGCGCATAGCTGCACTTTTGGAATCAGCCACCGGCTGCACATCACCATCCGGAATGGTCACCCGGACACTCTCATCAGAAGCCTTTGAATCGCCCCTCTCTCCAAACATGGAAATCACCACCAGCACCAGCCCCACTACAACCAGCGCCACAAGACCCATAAAGGTCCACATCGTTTTCTTATCTACTGCCATAACACTACAATTGCTTTATACAAATACCAAAGGGCCATCGCCACCGTAAATACAACTGCGCCGTACACCAGCACGCGCACCTTCTTTGAATCCTTTTTCATCGCTTCCTCGTCTCAATCAAATCATTGGAAATCACCTTGAACCGCTCAATCAGAAGGCCATGCGGGTTGGCATCGGAACGACGTCCCTCAATCACCTGACAAGTCGAAACAAAACTGTACAGTGACACCTTGCTTTCCCGCACCACATACTGCCGGGCATACGTCTTCACCTGCCAGGGATAGCCAGAACCGGCAAATACCACCGAATCCACCAGCATCTGCTGGCTGATATTGGCCGATACAATCCTGGAGTAATATCCCTTCTCGGCTAGATCCTGCGAATACTCAAATGCGCTTCGGTCGGCCAGGTTAAATGCCCTGTCCAGATTCTCCTGAATCGTCTGCTTCTGCGGACTCAAAGTAAACATCAGCTCATGAAACCGCGTCACATGGTCCCGGATCTCCACATCCTTCGATAGCACCGCATCCGTCTGCAAAGCCAGCAGCAGCGATTTCCCCTGGTCCAGCACATAGATCTTAGACCGCTGCCTCTCAGCAAAAGACAGGGCCGACAGCCCCACCACCAGCGCAAACACCAGAGCCCCGCCAACCGCCACAATCGTCAGAACAGATTGCCGACGGAAACTCTTCTCAATATCTTTTGTAATCCCTAGAATATTCATAATCAACCCTTTTTAGTAAACATAGCATAAGCTTTCTTTCCTAACACAGACATCTTCGCTGTCAAGTCATCGGCCCCGCTGCTTTGAATCACAGCACCCGCAAAGGTGGGGACGTAAATCAGGCAGAGCAGCGTTACGATATCCAGCACCAACAGATGGAAAGGCGCAGCCATCGTGGGGATGATGGCGCTTCCCTGCAATGCAGCCAGCATTGCCCCTTTCAGCTTAATGTTAATCATATCGAAAAACGCCGTCAGAGGTATCCAGAACGATATCTGGATATACCGGGCCAGCCAGCCCATAATATTGTTCTCAAAGCTCGGAATCAGCGAGAATGCAAACACAAAAGGCCCAATCAGCCCCAGCGCTATCAGGATAATGCTGCTGATGGAAATCAGCACATACTGGTACAGTTTCACGATAATGGAAATCAGGGCCGACAAGATGCTCCCCGTATCGTTCACCACCTGGCCGATTTTAGCACTCACAAAGCCCTTCACACCTCCCCACAGTTTCTTGAAGAAGCCGGGGGCTTCCCCTCCGGAGGAAAGTGCCGTCTCTGCCAGGCTCTGGGCTATGGCCGAACTTTGATAGGAAAGGCCGTCCACATTCTCCGTGGCCGATTCTCCCTCCATCTCCTGCTCAAAAGCGCCCAGAAGCGTATCCGTCTGGCGGGCCTGCTCTACTGAGTCGTAAAGGTCGTTCACCTTTCCCATAATGCCGTCCCGGTCCGTATCCACAATTGCCGTCAACCCCTTGGCTACCAAGTGAGTGATTCCATCCAGCGGAACCAGTATCGTCGTGTAGAAATTGCAGGTAAAGAACAGCACCGCTGCACCCCGTATGACTGCCGCCATATCCAGACGTCCATAGGGTTCATTCAGCATCCGGTTATACCAGTTGATAATGCCGAAGCTGGCCGCAATGCAGGCCACGCAGCAAGCCAGACTATAGATAGCACTGTGGTCGGCCGTGAATATCTGCATCTTGATTTCCTGAATCATTTCAGGATAGTTCACTTGTATCATAATCAGTACTTGTTTTTAAACACCTCATCCAGACTCTCCACAGCTTCGGCCATCCGTATCCCGGCGTCAATGTCGGCATACGAGTCCCGGATATGATAATACATCGCGCTACTGGCCTTGGAGATCTGTCGGTCACATTCCAACAGCCCTTTCAGTCGCTCCTCCTCACTCACTTGGGACTTCTTGTCCAGAAACTCCCTGGCCCGCTTCACTTCCCGCGAAGCGTACAGCAAGTATTGGAAACCCTGATTCACCAGCGAACGCCCCCGGGCGTAGGTAATTTGCTGCCCCTTAAGCTGAGTCAGCGTCTGGACATAGCGTGTGAACATCCGGGCTATCATCTCGTAGTTTTTGGCTATTCGGATGACGGATTGTGCCTTGTAGATGTCCCCACGCACTTCCTTGTAGCGCTTGTCCATTTCCTGCAGATATTCAAGCTGCTCCTTTGCCACGCCCAGATTCTCCAGGAACTGCTCGGTATTGAGCACCATATTGTCCCCGTCCTGCAGGAAAGAAAGCACCGCCTGCGCCAGGTTGCTGGCATCAAACGTTGCCCACTGGGCCGAAGCCCCGGGTGCCCCGGCCAAAAGGCCCCCGAGCACCGTCAAAACAAAAATCCATCGCTTCATTTTACCATCTTTTTTATTGCTTTGATATAGCTGCCGCCCGACTTGACAACCGCAGCGGCCAACCTGTCCTTATCCTTTTTCTGGGAAGAGAAAGCTATCTGCTCCTCTCGGGATACCTCCAGCCTCATCACGAAACTTTTCTTGTTACCCAGGTTGAAAAACACTTCCCGGCCGGAAGCCCCAGGCACACGAAGCCGATTCAACGACAATACCATGGCCTTATCCTCCTCATTTAATCCCAGCGCCTCTGCCAGTTCCCCGAACTTGTTCACATATTTGGTCTGGTCCAGCAAAATTTTTACACCGGAATTCTCCACAATCGTATCCTTGATGATGGGCGAGGAAATAATATCCTTCAGCTCCTGCGTAACCACCATGGCAGCCGTCCGATGCTTTCGGGCGGTCTTCCACAGTTCCAGCATATAGGTGGCCATCTGGGTGCCCATGATGGCCTTCCAGGCCTCCTCGATGCACATCACCTTAAAGTCGGAATTAGCCCGCATCTTTTCACCAAAGGCATCCATGATGACTAGCGTGGTGATAGGATACACAATCTTGTCATCCTTTATGGCATCAATCTCAAACACTACAAAACGATCATTGAGGATGTCGATGCTTTCGGTCGAGTTCAACAGGTAGCCATAGCTGCCACCCTTATAGAACTGCTCCAGCGTGAGAAGATAGCTCTTGATATCAAAGTATTCCTTCTCTACACCATCGCGTTCCAGCACCTGGGAATAAACATCCCGCACAAACTCATAGTAGTCGTTGAACACGGGGTCGGCAACATCATTGCCGGCTCGACCGGCAATCTCCTCCAGAAACGCATCAACACTCTCTTTGATAAACTTCAGCTCTGCAGTCGTAACCGCTTCGCCGTTTCTCCATAGTACACACATCAGCGTATACAGGAAGTCCAGCGACTGGGCATCCGAAGCAAAACGACGAACATTCCGGAAGGGATTGAACGAAATCGGTTTGCCTTTTTCGAAGGAGTAATAATGCCCGTCCTTTCCGCCCGATTCCTCGTAGATGATATGGCAAAGCGCACGGTAACTGGCGCCCTGGTCTATCAGGAAATCATGGGCTCCGGCCACGTAACAGGCACGGAGGTACTTGTTCATGAAGAAGGATTTGCCCGAACCGGTGGGCCCTAACAGGAATACGTTGTAGTTATCGATAAGGCCCATTTCAAACGCCTTCTCCTGAATGTCAAAGCGCATGGGAACCAGCCGGACACGGTCACTCATCTTGAGCACGCCACCAGGAATACCCGGCTCGAATCCGTCGTAGATTCCCAGGCACAACGCAGGCCGTAGCTCCAGCGTCATATACTCCGAATAGGCCAGCCCGCTCTCATTCCCGGGGATACTGGCCCAGAACTGTGCGGGAGTGTTGAACAGATCCTGCACCGGAACAAAGCCCAGCCGCGAGATGGCCGCCGACACGTCATGCCCGGCTTGACCGGGCATCTCCTCAGCCGAGAACACGTTCAGATGGCAGCGCACCGTCGTCATCTGCTCCACGGAAGCCTTCTCCAGATACTCGTTTATCTCTTCGGCATACTTACGGTTCTGTGCGTTCCGAAGACTCATACTCTGCATCTGGCGCCGCTTGCTGTCCAGTTTTGCATGCAGTTCCTGCATAGGCTCTTTGACGCAGAACCAGTTCACAATGTGTTCGCAACGGAGCCGGTCTCCCAGCTCATGCAGATAGGATAACGCCACTGTCGAGTGCTCCGTGCTCAGTTCCGAAACCCGCCGACAGGAAGAAACCTCACCGGGAAGCTGGTCCAAATCGGAAAGAAGATGGCACACCACCCGCTTCCGGCCCAAAACCATAGCCCCGGGCTCTACCTGAATATCAGATAGCTCATCCGGCCCATCATCGGTATAGTTCAGGTAATCCTGAAGGATACCCACGCAATGCCCAGCCTCTTCTTCGTCATGCCCGGCTTGACCGGGCACCTCCCCGAATATTTCCTTTTCCGTCAACCTTCGCATCTCCAGCCCCACCATCGCCTCAAACTGCGTGGCGGCCCGTAAAGATGCCTCCATAGCTGACGGCGAAAGCATATCGGCATGAATGCCCAACAGCCCGGAACCGGCGCCCCGCACTAGCTTCTTATTAGAAAAGCACAGCCAGAGCAGACACTTGTGGTCCAAGTATTCCCGTCCGTCAAAATGCCGCTCATAAGCCTCCTCCAGGAAGCTACGAGCCGGTTCGGCCGCGTATCGCTTCCTCATAAAGATATCCTGCTTATGGACAACTGTATAATCAGGCAGCAGTCCAATAGCACCTGCCAGTGCATTGATTATCGCATCGTATTTCTCTTCATTGCAGCGGAATGCCGGAGGCAGCTGTACCTCCCATCCCACACAAATATCTCCGCGTTTGGAAAGGATAACGCCCTCTCCACCGTTCATAACCGGGAAGCATTCCCGTATATCTATCTTTTCCATACTTTCGAGCGTATCAGAATAAACTTCGGGAGCCTGCGTCCCGAAAGATACCGGGCCAGTCCCTTTTCACCCCAATGCCCTTGTATTTCAACAATCGCCAGGTAGGACAAAATACCAAGGACAATACCCATGGCAAAGCCTACAAATGCCCAGGATACGCTGCCCACAATCAAGGAAGCAACCACCAAGACCCCTGCAGTACATAATGCCACGGGAATGTATCTTCCCTGAATGCCAAACAGCGTAAACGGCCTGTCCAGATTCCTGTAAACCCGGCACCTCATAAGCCCATGTAGTTCTTGATCACCACGGCAGCAATCAGACAGAACACAATGCCGCCCGCCCAGCCGATGGCTTTCTGGGTGGCTTCGTTGTCACCGCTGGACATCTTGATGCCCACGACAACCAGCGAGATAATCGCAATGATGGCAATCACGGCCACCACCACGTCGTACACCACAGACCCGGCTCCGCGGATCTGCGAATTGGCTTCATTCAAAAATGAAATGGCATCCTGAGCGAATGCCGAGACATTAACGGCAAGCGTCAGGACGCCGGTAACCGCATATCTCCTACTACTTTCTTTCATCACGTTATGCGTTATTGATGATATTACTGACTTCTTCTGTATCGCGCAGCGTATCAACGCTGTTAGCAGCATACCTTTCCACAAGGGATTCGGTATCTTCCTCCGGAGGCGGTTTGGGCTTCTTCTTGCGCGGAACCCGCATGGGGAACTTAATACCCTTCGCCTTTGGGAAAATCTCATACAAATCAATTTCCTTATCCATATCCCAACAATTCGTTAAAGAGTCCTATTATCCCCGGATTAACCTTCTGGATAGCCTTGGTCTGGAAACATGTGGTAGAGCGGAGGAAACTCTCCTGGCCATTCAGTTCCCGTTTCATGCCAATAGAGGTTTTCACCTGACTCTTGGCCACCTTGCAACCCTGTTCTTCGAACCAGGACCGGACAGCATCGTATTGCGAAGCTCTCTCTTTACCATGAACACGGTTGAAGAATAGCAGAGTGTCTTGCCGATGTGCCTTGAAGGTGATGGCCAGCGACTTCATGGATGCAATAATCATAGGGTCCAGCTCTACCGGAATCACCACTTTGTTCAGCACTTGAAATCTGGTCATGATGGTTACAGGATCACCTTTCTGCAAAGAACCTTTGAAGTCCATCACTAGATAGTCAAAGGTCTTCTCCAGCGTTGGAATTTGTTTGGCTATTGCCTCAAGATTCCCGACCGACAAATCCTGTACGGTCATAATGGGATAGAATGCGCTTTCGTCCACCTCATTGTCCTGGCTCTTCAGAAACTCCAATTCCCGCTTCCGGCAGAACGTGAGGTTATACTCCGGAGCATCAAAATCCAGAAGCGCCACGCGCTTCTCAAGCTGGTATTTCAGGTATGAGGCCAGCAACATATTGAAGGTTGTCTTGCCGGTTCCGCCCTTGGCGGTAAAAAATGATATCACTTGCATCTTCAATCCTCCTTTTTGCAGCAAATGTAAAAGTCTGTAAACGCGCAACCAAATTTCGAAAGGCGGTTTTGCTGGTTTTTGGCCCCTGAAAACCAAGAAAATCAAATGCCATCCAGGCGCGTAGAATGGCGTTTTCGATGAATAAATGAGCCTTTTTTGCTATCTTTACTTTTGCAAAGCCTCCTAACACTGAAATCATGGACCAACCCAAGCAAGAGAGGATGCTTAGCCTCCTCTATCTATTGGCAGGAAACTGTTGCATCCCATTCAAGAAAATGATGGAAAGGCTGGATTTATCCAGGCGGTCGATGCTTCGATATTTCGCCACGCTCAGGGAGCACGGCTATGACGTCAGAATAAACGATGACGGCTGCTACCGCATCCCGACCTACATGCCCAAGCAGGCTATAGACCAGGAGAATATCATCTTCACGCACGAGGAAGCCGTGCTCATCAGCCACTTGATAGAGAGTCTTGACAATACCAATGTCTTGAAGGCAGCCCTGCAGAGAAAGCTGGCATCAGTATTCTTTCAAGAAACCGTAGCGCCGTATATCGTCCATCCGTGGAACTCCATGAACGTAGAAGTGCTGACAGCAGCCATTACAGAGCACCAGCAAGTATTCGTCCGGGGCTATGAGTGTTCGTACAGGGGAAAGGTGAAAGACTACACGCTGGAGCCCTACCAACTGAATCTGAACTGTGTGGACTTGTGGGCGTATGACGTGGCCGATGGGCGCTGCAAGTTGTTCAAGGTGGCCCGCCTGAACGAAGTGATGCTATTAAACCGAGAATGGAAATACGAGGACCGGCACCAGAAGAAAGTGTACGACGTATTTCACATCGCCGGAGACGCACCGCTGGAACATGTGAAGCTGCGCCTTTCCCTCAAAGCGAAGAATCTGCTGGTGGAAGAATACCCGATGACCATGGACCAAGTGTACCAGGCCGATGGCTGCTGGTACTGGGAAGGGCCCATTTACGGGGTCCTGGGTGCCGGCCGTTTTGTACTGGGACTATGCGACACCGTGGAGCTGCTCGAAGGTGAACAACTCCGCAAATGGGTCCTGGAGAGGGCAAAAGATGCCGAGGCGAAGTTTTCTATCCAAACACCTGATCCAGCACGAACAGGATAATGTACACAGGAAAAAGCAGAATCTTTACGAAGACCGGAGTGTTGTGTTTAGTTCTCATGTTTGTCAAACTTTTGGTTTGACGACAAAAGTATAGCAA
>JAFZIX010000227.1 GCA_017554135.1 Bacteroidales bacterium
GAGGCCACTGAAAAAGATGTCCGCTTCGTAAGTCTCTGAGAATCGAGATTTCATAATGAACCTCCCGAAAGTCGAGTTGTTTTCGTTATCTCGATTCTCGGGAGGTTGTATTATGGGATGATGGCGTATTTCCCCTTTATTTCTCAGCTTTTTGATCCATTAACCGTATTATTCGGTTCAGATTACATGCAAATAGGGCTACGGCTCCCTGCAATTTCATTCCACAGATACCGTAGTAGATTGCTTTATCGTAACCGTAGTTGTTTTTCAGGTCTGAGTTCTTCGCCTCTATCTTGTATCGTTCCTTGTACCATTGCTGGAACTCCTCTGTCTTCATGAACTCTATCTGCTTTTCTTGTTGTGATGTTTTGATGGGATAAGAGATTTGCTTCCGATTAGAGTTTCCATTGATACATTCTTCACGCCTGGCGCATAAGGTGCAGATCTTTCTGCTGAACCTATATCGTATTCTGTCATTTCCGGATTTAGAGTCTTTGATAATATCGACTCCGATGGACATATGGCCGGCAGGACAGACAAGTCTATCTGCATCCTTGTTATAACTAAAGCCCTGCTTTTCATAATCGGTCCCTTCCAGAAGCCTGGGGTTTACTTTTGCTACTATCTTTATCTTATCCAGTTCCGCCTTTTCAAGATTATTCTGACCAGCATATGCACCATCACCAACAACCCGCTCAAGGTCCGGTAATATCTCCTTGGATTTGTCAATCAATTCCGGAAGTTCGGGACCATCTCCCTTTTCTCCAGTTGTCATTGTCGCCGCAACGACCACCCTCTCCGGAGTCATGGCGATATGCGTCTTGTAGCCGTAGAACTCTGTATCGGCACTCTTATGGCCCACCCTTGCCTCGGGGTCATTGGAAAGCGTGTAATGGTCCTCAATGTCTTCCACCATCTCCTTCAATAGGCTGGCTCCTTCCGATATATTCTCTTGGACTGCAAGCCCGGGTTGCTCAGAAACGAACTTGACGAGCTCCTTTATGTAATCCAGCTCTTTTTTCAGGTTGGTTCCCTCATATTTCTGAGGCATCAACTCCTTCATTTTTTCATCCACCCCGTATATCATCTTCCGCAATGCCTTGGATGACTTTTGGAGCTCTTCCACCTGATTAAGGGGAGTACAACGTGACAGGGTGTGCGTGGAGTCCACGATTATCGTCTTACCATCAATCAACTTATACTCCTTAGCGATAGACACCGTCTTTCCCAGAAGCAAGTCCAGGATGTCGGTATCGGCGAGGCGCTGCCTTCTGAACCGGCTCAGTGAACTGGCTTCAATCACATTGTCTTCAGGCATTAAGCCCAAGAAGAACTTGTACGAGAGATCATACCTGCAACGTTCGATGAGCTTCTCATCGGAAAGATTGGATATTGCCTTCAAGACCAGATACTTGAACATCATTACGGGATCAATGGCCGTACGACCATTGTCCGGACAATACTTGCACTTGAGTTCGTCGTAAACGAAAGTGAAGTCCACTAAGGACAGAAAGCGTCTGAACTTGTGGTCCTGGGGTATCAGCAAATCATACAATATGGCATGTTCACTGAATCTTATTGTGCCTTGCGTGTTGAGCATAACTATTTGCAAATCAATATACTAATATAGTAATAATACTTGATATTTGCAAATAAAAAAGAAGATAAGGAATGTAGGGCTTAGAGTCCTGTAGGCAATGAAAATGGTCGATGCCTACAGGACTCTAAGCCCTACATTCCAATCATCAGTTAATACAAGGGGACTTTTTCAGTGGCCTCTAAAACATAACTGACTGGCGCCATGAATCTGGCCTGTACGCACTACAATGGCGCAGGATGAGTTGAAATGTAACTGACGTGTGTCAGACCATCATCAGCACCATCAACTGCGCACACAGGACTCTGAGGAACATCGTCAGAGGATAGACGGTGGCGTAGCCGACGGCAGCATCGTCGCTGTTCTTGTCCTGCTCGCCCGCAAAGGCGAGGGCCGGAGGATTGGTGCTGGCGCCGGCAAGTACGCCTATGATGGTATTGTACTTTAGTTTCATGAACACTTTGCCTGTGAAGCCGCACAGCAGCAGCGGAATTACGGTGATGATTGCTCCGTATGCTATCCACACGAATCCTCCCTTGTTCACTATAGTGTCCACGAATCCGGTCCCGGCATCAAGTCCCACACAGGCGAGGAATAATGAAATGCCTATCTCGCGGACCATCAAGTTGGCGCTCGTCGTGGTGTAGGTGACTATCTTGAACTTCGGGCCAAAGCAGCCGAAGAGGATGGCCACGATGAGCGGACCTCCTGCGAGTCCGAGTTTCACCGACTGCGGGATGCCGGGAATGTGGATGGGGATGCTGCCGAGCGCGCAACCCAGGGCGATGCCAGCAAAAAACGCGATGAGATTTGGTTCGTCCAGCTTCTTCACGGAGTTACCGAGGACCTTCTCCATACCATCTACCGACTCTTCTGCGCCAACCACGGTCACGACATCGCCCATCTGCAGGATTGTGTCGGGCCCGGCCGTAATTTCGACGCCTGCCCGGCGGATACGGGTGATGGACGCCCCCATGAACTTCTCGAACTCGAGACTGCCGAGGCGTTTGCCGTTGAGTTTGCGCTTGGAGATGATAATCTTGCGGTGCACGAACTTCCTTCCGTGCGCGAGCGCCTCCTGCTCGATCTCTTTCACGCGGATGTCGGCGGTCTCGGCCTTCGCGGCAGGAGCCGGCGTGGGGCGCGTTTCCTTGTAGAATATGGCTTTCAGGAGTATGAAGGAGAAGATTGCACCCACTACTCCGAGGGGATAGGCTACCGCGTAACCGAGGGCGATACCTGAAGGGTCGCCTGCAGTAGCATCGGCGAAAGCCTGCTGAGCAGCTCCGAGCCCCGGGGTGTTGGTCACTGCACCCGACATCACGCCCACCATCGTGGGGCCGTCGATGCCGGTGAGCCTGATGAGTAAGGCAGTCACGCCCACTCCACTGAGCACCAACAGCGTCGCCAGCAGATTGAGTTTAACGCCTCCTGAGCGGAAGTTCGAGAAGAAGCTGGGGCCGACCTGTATGCCGATGCTGTAGACAAAGAGTATCAGCCCGAACTCCTTCATGAAGTGTAGAAGCTGCGAGTCGGGATTGTATCCGAAATGGGCGAATACGATTCCGACAAAGAGAATCCATGTAACGCCGAGCGAAATTCCGAAAATCTTGCACCTGCCGAGGAGCTTTCCCAGGGCGACTACGGTGCTGAGTATAATGATTGAAAGTGCGATTGTCATTTAAGCCAGCCATTTGCCCGCTCCTGAACTGCATTGGTGGTGCTCAGGATGCGGATAAACTCATCGGCTGCTCGTTTGCGATATACTTTCTTCAGCGTATGAACGCAGCCCTCCATCTGGGTGTTGGGCGCTTCGATGGGGATGGCTACCAGGCCTCCCTTCTGGTAGAGGGTGGCTTCCGAGAGGAAGGTCACCATCTGTGTCGAACGGACCAGGTCCAGAAGGACGTTGACTTCGTTGATCTCCACCACGACGTTCAACTTGTCCGTCACCCCCGGGAAATATAGTTCGAAAGCGTTTCGAGCCTGAGTCTCGCGGGCCGGCATCACTATGCGGTATGGCATGATGTCGGATATGGCGAGGCTCTTCCGGTCAGCGAGAGGGTGGTTCGAGCTGACGATGACGGAAAGCTGATTGTCGAAAAGTATATGCGACTCTATTTCGTCGTCCAAGATATTGGGCTTGAAACAGAGCACGAAATCCACCTCGCGCCGTTTCAGGAGGTCCAGCAGTTCCCCCATGGTGCGGCAGATGACATTGAGCCGCACCCCGGGATACTGTTTGGTGAACTCCATGACGGCTTCCTTCAGGACCGGCGCGAAGGTGTACGAAATGCCGATGTTAAGGACTCCGGACAGCATCTGCCGCAAGTCGCTGATCTGCGTGAAGCAGAGCTCTGCGTCCTGCAGGGTGCGCTTCGCTACTGGCAGGAGATGCTCGCCGCTCTCGGTGAGAGCCACGGAGTGGGAGTCGCGCTGGAAGAGCTCCACTCCGAGTTCCTGCTCCAGGCTGCGGACCTGCTGCGAGAGAGTGCTCTGGGTGACGAACAGTGCGCGTGCCGCCTCCGAGAAATTGAGTGTTTCTGCCGTCTTTACGAAGTATTTGAGCTGCCTGAGTTCCATATATAATGTGTATTAGTCGTCGAGGTCCTTGTAGTGCGCGATGCCTTCCTGCACGCTAACGGGATTATTGATGTCGATACGTGGCATCCTCTTGGACAGATTGTTGGACTTGGCGCCTACGCTATTGATGCGCTTTCCGGAAGTGAGGACGTCAACAATCTTAAGTGCGAGTGCGAGTGCAAGTGCAGATGCGGTGATGATGATTGCTTTCATTTTGATTGGTGTTTTATAAGGTTCAACATGTTTGCTGTGTCTTTCGATGGTGCAAAGGTATGTCGAACCTTCAGGTCCACAAAACTTTGGTTCGTGTTTGTTTCTATGATGGCAATCGAAATCACCAATAGCCAAAAGTTTTTACTATCTTTTTTCACGATTGCAAATATACTGATAAAAACGATTGTAGCAATCGAGAAATGTGAAAGGGAACACACTTTTGTCCCGGATTTGCTCTAGGCACTTTCATCGGGACAA
>JAFZIX010000228.1 GCA_017554135.1 Bacteroidales bacterium
CCGCGACAGCATCCCCCAGCGCGAACCGTCCAAATACGAAATCCGCCGGGCACAGCAAAAGGCAAAGCAGGAGGAACGGGAGGCGAAATATCAGGCTAAGATTGCGGCTCGTGAGGCACGATGGGCCGTGGCAGACTCCATCGATGCCGCGAAGGCGGCGGTGAAGGAGCAAAAGCAACTCGAGCGCAAACAGGCCCACGAAGAAAAAGTGAAAGCGAAGCATCAAAAGCAGATTGAAGACGATGCCCGCAAGTTGGAAAAATACATCGAGCGATATCGCAAGAAATATGAACGCAGGCAGGCCCGTGAAGCCCGCAAGGCCGAACGACTGGCTGCAAAGAAAAAACCGGAACCACAAACAGAAAATACAGATGGAACAGATCCTGAACCGCTTCCTGAGGTACGTCAAAGTGGACACCCAGAGCGACGAGAACTCGGAGAGCCAGCCATCGACGAGCAAACAATTGAATCTCTTGAAACTCCTTTGCCAGGAGTTGAACGACCTGGGCGTAGAGACTTCTCTCGATGAATACGGCTACGTGATGGGCCGCATCCCCTCCAATGTGGATGCGGATGTGCCTGCCGTTGGCTTCATTGCACATGTCGATACCGCTCCGGATGCCTCCGGCGAGAATGTCAAACCTCAGATAATAAAGGACTACGATGGTTCCGACATCCCCCTGAAGGGAGTGCCCGGTCTCGTGCTGAAGACCTCCGAATTCCCCGAACTGCTGGCGCATAAGGGAGAAACGATCATAACCACTGATGGCACCACCCTCCTGGGTGCGGATGACAAGGCCGGTGTTGCGGAAATCATGGATGCGGTGCAGTACATCATGGCCCATCCCGAGTTCAAGCACGGCCCTATCCGCATAGGATTCACCCCAGACGAGGAAATCGGCCGCGGCGTGGTGAAGTTCGACGTGGAGAAGTTCGGTGCCAAATACGCCTACACCATGGACGGCGGCGAAGTCGGCGAACTGGAGTTCGAGAACTTCAACGCCGCATCCGCCAAGATTCATATCCAGGGCTGCAACGTGCATCCCGGCTATGCCAAGGGAAAGATGCGCAATGCCATCCACATTGCAGAGGAACTGGATGCCATGCTGCCGTCTCTTTCTCGCCCTGAGTACACCGAGGGCTATGAGGGCTTCTTCCATCTGATTTCGTTCAACGGAACGGTTGAGGAGGCGGATATCGCCTATATTATCCGTGATCATGACCGCGCCAGGTTCGAGGCCCGCAAGGAGATGATGACCAAGGTTGCGGAAAGCATAAACGCCCGCTATGGTGAAGGAACGGCCACCCTGGTGCTGAAGGACCAGTACTATAACATGCGCGAGCAGGTGGAGCCCCATTTCCGCATCATCGAAATAGCAAAGAAGGCCATCTCTGATGCCGGAGTGGAACCCAGGGTCCAGCCTATACGCGGCGGCACCGACGGCGCGAACCTGTCGTTCCGCGGCCTGCCCTGCCCGAACATCTTCGCCGGTGGGCTCAACTTCCACGGCAAGTTCGAATGGGTGCCTCTGGAGAGCATGGAAAAGGCCTCCAGGGTAATACTGAATATAATCTCTGAATTTTCAAGATACTGATTTATAATGAAGAAGTTTTTAGTGTGGATTTCTGCTTCGCTGCTGCTATTCACAGCGTGCAAGCAGATAGATGAGATATATGCGCGTCTGGACGAGCAGGAAGCCAGGATTGCCGCTCTGGAGGAAAAGGTGGCCAAACTGACCGAAGAGGTTTCGGCGGTCAAGGCGTTGATAAGCGGTAAGTATTTCATACAAGGCGTGGTTCCGCTGGCGGATAATGCCGGCTACAAGTTGGTTCTGGTGGACGCTTCCGGAAATGTGACGGAGAAGATGGTTTACAATGGTGAGGACGGGGAAACTCCTCTCGTGAGCATCAAACAGGATACCGACGGAAACTACTACTGGACGTTGAACGGTGAGTGGATGCTTTCCGGTGGCCAGAAAGTCCGCGCCAACGGCGAAGACGGCCTCACCCCTGAATTCAAGATAGAGGACGGCAAATGGTATGTCAAGGTGACGGATGAGGAAGGATGGAAACTGGCGGGCGATGCAGTCGCCTCCGTGGTGTCGATGATTGCATCCATCGATGCCGCTTCCAAGCCGGATGTGGTAATCTTCACCCTCACAAACGGCACTACCATGGAGATTCCCAAGGGAGGCACCGCGCTCAAACTGCAGGTAATCTTCGATGAAACTCCCTTCGAGAACATAGAGGCCGGCAAGCCCGTGGTAACTACTTTCAGGGTTTTGGTCCCTGCCGGAGTCACCTATACTTTCGACACTTACGAGCCTGCCGGATGGAGCGTGGCAGTCGCCTTCACCGGCGAGAACATCGGCACCATCAGCATCCTCGCACCGGATGATGCGGTTTCCGGCAAGGTCCTGTTCGTGCTGAACGGCAGCGACGGAAGTTGCTTCGTGAAGGTGGTCTCCATCGGCGTCTATGAACCCACTCATTACGCAATGGACAGTGCCGCCGGGCAGATTGTGGTCGAATCGGCCTCATCCATTTCAATCCCGGACGGGGTGGACTGGATCAGTGTTTCCGGCAATAAAGTGAATATCTCCGCCAACACCGGCTATGACCCGCGTTCCGCCGTCATAAACTATGTGGACGCAAAGGGCAATACCCGCACCATCACCATCGTGCAGGCCCAGGTGGATGCAATCGTGCTCCCCGGTGCGCCTCTGGAGGCCCCCGTGGAGGGCGCTGCACTGCCTTTCGTGATTTCGGCGAACGTGAAACCGGAGGTGAGCGCCGATGTGGACTGGATCCATCCGGAGCCGGATACCAAGGGTCTGAGTTCCTTGCCCTACATCATCAACGTGGATGCCAACAAGGGCGCCCCGCGCAGCGGTAAGGTTACATTTACCTACGGCAGCATCTCGCAGAGCGTCACCATCAATCAGGAGGGGGTTGGCATGGCATTCATCACCGGCATGTTCTTGAAGGTGACGGATGCTTCCGATCTGGCGGAGGGAGATATCCTTCTGATAGTCAATAAAGACGGCACCGTTGCGATGGGCGGAGACACCGGCAACTACCGTGATGTCGTGAATGTATCCACATCCGACGGTGAACTTGGCGAAGTGCCCGAGGGTGTGGTAAGTGTAACCCTCGAAGGCAGTGCCGGTGCGTGGGCCCTGAAGGTCGGGGACGGAAAGTATCTTTCCGCCACCTCGGAAAGCAAGAACTATATGCGCACGGCCTCATCGGCGGATAGTGATCTTGCCCGATGGACTATTTCCATTTCGGATGGCGTGGCAACGATAAAGGCTAAGAGCGGCAGCAGGAATCAACTTTGTTATAATAATGGTTCTCCGAGGTTCTCTTGCTATGGGGCTCTCGGATCCAGCGTCGAGGCCGTTGCAATTTATAAACAAAGTGCCGGCCAGCGCGAGTATGCCGTGGCAAAATACAGTGAGCCCGGCTCATACCTCCTTGCCGACACATGGACATACAGTGCCGGTTCGGACCAGCACCTGAGGGAATACGACGGCAGCGCCCTGACCTATGTGCTTATGAATCCTTCCCGTAAAGAGCAGATGGTGGTGACAGGTTACAAGAGCACCATGACCATCGGTGATTCTGCACAGTTTGGTGTGGAGTGGCGCCAGGGTATTTCTCCCAAACTGGCTCTTAACTACAAATTGACGGTCGTGCGCATCGATGAGACGAAGGTCTGGCTCGGAGATGCCAAGGGCAATGGTTTGATTATTAAAAAGTAAACGACATGAAAAAGATATTGCTTACGGCCATCTTGGCTTTTTGTGGAATAGTTGGTTTGAATGCGGTGCCGGCCTATCCGGGCAAGCAGACTGTGCGACAGCCGGACGGCAGCACCATCACCGTAATCAAGCATGGTGATGAATGGGGGCACTGGATGACAGATACGAAAGGAAACGTGCTCAAGAGGGATTCCAGAGGATTCCTGGTAGTGGACAATACCGTCAGCAGCAGCCAGATGCGCAAGGCAGCCGCGGCAAACAGGGCGGAAAGACGGCGCAGGGCCGCCGGAAGGCGCGTGTCCACTCCGATAGCGCTGGGCGAGAAACATTTCCTCGTGATTCTTGTGGAATTCAGCGACAAGAAGTTCTCCCACACCAAGGATGAGTTCAGCCAGCTGCTGAACCAGCAAGGGTATTCCGTCAGCGGAGGCGTGGGTTCCGCCCGCGATTACTATTACGACAACTCCCATGGGAAGTTCACCCCCGTTTTCGATGTTTACGGCCCCGTCACCTTGAGTAAGCAAATGGCTTATTATGGCGAGAATGATTACATCGGCAACGACAAGCACCCCGAAGAGGCGGTAATTGAAGGCCTTACCGCACTTAAGAGCGAGATTGATTTCCCGAAATACGACAATGATGGCGACAAATGTGTGGACCTGGTATTCATGTATTATGCCGGATATGGCGAGGCCGATTATGGCGGAGAAGATTGTGAGGATACCATCTGGCCTCACCAGTGGAGTCTTGGGGAGGCGGGAAGGTCTTTCTCTTACAATGGCTACAGCGCTTCTTCATATGCCTGCTCCAATGAGATTGTGGCTTATGGTAAACTTGCGGGAAAACTTTGCGGCATCGGCACAGCCTGCCATGAATTCGGTCATGCGATGGGGCTCCCTGATTTTTATGACACCGACTACGAAGACAATGGCCAGGCGGCGGGACTCTTCGCTTATTCGCTCATGGATGGCGGCTCCTACAACAACGACGGTCGCACTCCTCCTTATTTCAATATAGAGGAGCGTATAATTCTGGGATGGCTGGAATCCTCGGCCATACGGGAATTCAGCACCTCCGGGACTCTCAAAATCCCCAATGTGGATGAGAATGTTGCCTACCAGACTCCTACGGATATGGCTGGGGAGTATTTCGTGTATGAATGCCGTGAGAAAAGCGGGTGGGATGCCTATATCCCTGCACCAGGGCTGGTCGTTTATCACGTGGACAAATCTTCCCGGTCCATCAAGATTACGGACTTCGGAAACGTGCAGGCCTCCAAACTGTGGAGCAACTGGGAGCAGTATAACGCCGTCAACGAGAACGGTTCGCATCCATGCTTCTATATAGTGCCCTCGGCCGATCAGTCTAACCTTATGTTCGGTTTTAAGTACTACGCAGGATACGGTTACTACTACGACGAAACAAACGATCCCAAGATTCCTTTCCCCGGTAGTGAAAACGTGAGCAGTTATACTCCGGTTAGTTGGAACGGGGTCTCATCGGCATACTCCTTCTCGAACATTACCTACTCTGCCACGAGCGGCCTCAGCCTCAAAGTGAGCGTGCCTTCATCGGAACTGTCGTACCCCACCATAGCCAATCCCAAGGCTGGGATATATGGGCTCGGGGACACTTTCCAGTTAAGCCTCGACGCCAACGACGCCGGCACTCCTGCCTCGGTTGAATGGTATTTCGACGATGCGAAGGTGGCGGCCTCGTCCGTGCAGCTGACATCTGCCGGCACCCATACCGTCGAAGCAGCCGTCAGCTATTCCGGCGGCCGCAAACAGATTGTCACTTTGGAGATAAAGGTGCAGTAACTACTAAACAAATACTTTAGGTGTTCCCGGTCCCCGGAAAAAGAGGGGGACCAGGCGCAAAAAAGGCCAAAAACGTTCCCGGTCCCCCCTAAAAACAGGAGACCGGGAACACTTTTGTCATTCCGAGCGCCCGCTGTCATTCCGAGCGCAGCGAAGGAACCGAGCTTGCGAGCTATGGCGCCTTAAGGCGGCAAATCTACTTCGTGCGTGAAAGGCTGGCCCTGATCATATAGACCACCAGCAGCAAGAAGGGGATGATGGCGATAGCCTGGGCGCCGGAGCACAGGCGGCCGGCAGCGTCGTTCCATCCGTTCAGGAACCAATCCACGCCTGCGAACTTCAGGATCGCACTCACCACACCCATCAGCGCGCCGCCGGCAATGAAACCGGAGGCAATCAGCGTGCCCTTCTCCTGACGCGCGGTATTCACGGCGGCATCCTTGGAACGCGTGCTCACATACCAACTGATGGCACCACCCACGAGAAGCGGCAGGTTCAAATCCAACGGGATGAACATACCCAGGCAGAATGCCAGTGCAGGCACTTTGAACACCGTCAGCAGCACGGCAATCACCGCACCGATGCCGTAGAGCAGCCAGGGGGCGCTTCCGCCGTTCATCATAGGCTGGATCACCGCCGCCATGGCGTTCGCCTGAGGGGCCACCAGCGCACCGGGACCCGTGAATCCGTAGGTCTTGTTCAGCACCAGCATCACTCCGCCGACGGTCTCCGCCGCCACGAGCGTGCCGAGGAACTTCCAGGTCTCCTGATTGGCAGGGGTGGTGCCGAGGTTGTATCCTATCTTCAAATCTGTAATAAAACCTCCCGCCATGCTGAGCGCGGTGCATACCACTCCTCCGACCACCATCGCAGCCACCATGCCGGCATTGCCCTTGAGCCCTACCGCCACCAGCACCAACGCGGTGATAATCAGCGTCATAATGGTCATGCCGCTGACTGGGTTCGTGCCCACGATGGCGATGGCGTTCGCTGCCACGGTGGTGAAGAGGAAGGAGATAATCGCCACTATCAGCAGCCCTACGAGCGCCTGCCAGATGTTGTTCACGACTCCGCCGAACGCGAAGAACGCGAACACGGCCAGCAGCGCTATCACTATCCCCGAAACCACCGCTTTCATCTTGATATCGCGGTCCGTCTCCTCCACCTTCTCGCCGGCTCCGCCCTTCTTGCCGAACTCGCTGACTGCCAGGCCCATGGCGCTTTTGATGACGCCGGCGTTTTTGATGATGCCGATGATGCCGGCGGTCGCGATGCCGCCTATACC
>JAFZIX010000229.1 GCA_017554135.1 Bacteroidales bacterium
AACCGCGATTCCGGCGGCCCTATCGGCCAGTACTTCGAACAGGGCTTCGGCTATTACATGTATCCACGCCTCGAGGGCGAACTTGGTCCTCACATGATATTCAACGGCATTCCCGTGCTTAACTGGAGCCTGAACAACTACCTTGGTTTGGCTAACCACCCCGAGGTGCGCAAGGCTGATGCCCAGGCTGCCGCAGACTGGGGCCTCGCATATCCCATGGGCGCCCGCATGATGTCCGGGCACACCCGCTATCATGAGGCTCTGGAGAAGAAGTTCGCCGAGTTCGAGAAGAAGGAAGATGCTTTCCTTTTCAACTTCGGTTACCAGGGAATCGTTTCCACTATCGACGCGCTGCTTTCCCGTCACGACGTTGTGGTGTATGATGCAGAATGCCACGCCTGCCTTCTGGATGGTATCCGCCTCCACATCGGCAGCAAATACAAATATCGCCATAACAATATGGTGGATTGCGACAAGATCCTCACCCGCGCATGCGCCGAGGCCGAGGAGAACGGCGGCGGAGTGCTGCTGATCACCGAAGGCGTGTACGGAATGACTGGCGCCCTCGGCAAACTGGACGAGATTGTCGCGCTCAAGAAGAAGCATAAGTTCCGCATCCTGATCGACGATGCTCACGGATTCGGCCTCCTCGGCCCTCATGGGCGCGGCACATCTGAGCATTTCGGCGTGATGGATGAGATCGACCTCTACATCGGCGCATTCGCAAAGAGTATGGCCAGCATCGGCGGCTTCGTGGCAGGTCCTCACAGCATAATCAATTATCTTCGTGCCAATATGCGCTCGCAGATGTATGCCAAGAGCCTTCCCATGCCTCTGGTAATCGGCAACATGAAGCGTATGGAAATCATCGATTCTCCCGAGGGAGACGAACTCCGCAAGAAGTGCTGGGCCATCACCCACGCCATTCAGGATGGCTTCAAGAAGGAAGGATTCGATATCGGCGAGGCAGAAGCCTGCGTCACTCCCGTGCATATCAAGGGCGGTATCGCCCAGGCTACCAAGATGGCCAAGGATCTGCGCGAGAACTACAAGATCTTCTGCTCGATGGTTATCTATCCCGTCATCCCCAAGGGCATGATCATCTTCCGTATTGTCTGCACCGCAGCCCATACCATGGAAGATGTGGAATACACCCTCAAGGTCTTCAAGGAGATCAAGGCCAAACTTGATGCCGGTATGTACGACGGCGACGACATCGCAGCAATGACCGTGGAATAATGGATTATTTCAAAGACAAAGTGATCATCGTCACCGGCGCCAGTTCCGGCATCGGCCTGGCATCAGCGCGCCTCTTCGGCAGCCTCGGCGCCTACGTGGTGATGGCCGCACGCAGACTTGACAAACTCCTGGAACTCGCCCACTCGGTTGCACCTGAAGACCACGTCCTCTGCGTAAAATGCGACGTCTCCTCTGAAGAAGAGTGTAAGGAGTTGGTGGAGGTGACTGTCGAGCGTTTCGGCGGCATTGACATACTGGTGAACAACGCCGGACTCTCGATGCGGGCCATGTTCAAGGACCTGGACCTCAAGGTGATACATTCGCTTATGGATGTAAACTTCTGGGGGACAGTGAATTGCACTAAGTACGCCCTGCCTTTCCTGCTCCAGCGCAAGGGGCAGGTCGTCGGCGTAATCAGCATTGCCGGCTATTCGGCATTGCCTGCGCGCACCGGCTATTCCTCCTCCAAATATGCTATCAGGGGATTCCTGGACACTATCCGCATCGAGCATCTGAAAGACGGGCTCAATGTGCTGGTGTTCGCTCCGGGCTACACCTCCTCGAACGTACGCAATGCCGCCTTGACGGCGGACGGCTCCGCGCAGGGGGAAACTCCTCTGGACGAGGGCAAACTGATGAGCGCGGAAGAATGCGCGAAACACCTTGCAAAGGCTCTGCGCAAGCGCAAGTCCGAATGCATACTCACCGGCCTTGGAAAAGCCACTGTGCTGGCACACAGGCTCTTCCCGCGCCTTACCGACAGACTGACCTATAAATTCATTGCAAGAGAAGCCAACAGTCCCTTCAAATGAAAAAGTTCATTCCGCTGATACTGGTTTTCACTATCATTCTTCTGGTGCTGCCGCGCAGTGCCAAATTTAACTACGACTACCGCAAAGGCGCACCCTGGAAGCATGAGACCCTGATCGCACAGTTCGATTTCCCTATCCTGAAAACGGAAGACGAGTTGATGGAGGAAAGAAGGCAGGCTGCGGAGGTCACTATTCCTTACTACAAGTATCAGGAGGATATAGTAACCCGTAATCTCCGTTCTGCAGAGACTATGGAACTGGGCGAGTGGGCCGGTATGAGAACGGCTGTAGTGTCTGCACTCAGGGATGTTTACGGAAGGGGAGTGGTCGGAGACGACGGTATTGCCGGCAATTCAGATATTATTTACATCCAGAAGGATAAACGAGCCGCTGCCAGGCCTGCAAGCGAGGTACTGCGTCTTGCAGATGCGAGAAATGCATTTATAGCCTCTGTATCTGCAGAGTGTCCCGGTGTCAATGCCGATTCCGTGCTACGGGCTCTCTCCGTAGATGAACTTGTGGTGCCCAATCTCAATTATGACCGTCTTGCCAGCGAGCAATTGAACTCAGATGCAAGTATCAGTGTTTCACCCACTTCCGGGTATGTGAGCGCAGGACAACTGATAGTATCACAGGATGAGATAGTCACGGCTGAAATTGCCCAGATGATCAGTTCCTACGAGAAAGAGTACTCGGCGAATATCGGTTCTTCCACGCCCGGTCTTCTTTTCTGGCTGGGCAATGCCATAATCGCCCTGGTGCTTGTGACATTCCTGTATTTCGCTATACGCCTGGTAAATCCGACCGTATTCACGGACAGTGGCAAATACCTGTACCTGACACTGATATTCACAGTGTTCACCGTGCTGGCCATAGTGATTCCACGCACTCATCCTGAATACCTGTGCGCGATTCCGTTTGTGCTCTGCGCACTGTTGCTGGAGGCCTTCTTCGACGACCGCCTGGTGGCAATGGCATACTGCATATCGATGCTGCCTTTGCTGTTGTTTGCAGAAAGCGGACGCATGGTGTTTACCATGTTTGTCGCCGGAGGAGTGGTCTCGATGATGACCTTCAAGCACCTTAATAAAGGCTGGAGGCAGTTCCTGAATGCCTTTATCACTTTTGTCGTGCTCCTTACGGTCTTCCTGGGATTCCGCCTCACTGAACTCACGGGCGGCAATATCCTGAGGATGACCTGGATGCTGCTTATCTCTTCTTTCCTCTGTGTTGCCGGATATCCTCTGTCATATCTCTTTGAGAAGATATTCAATCTTGTCTCGGTTTACCGCCTGAACGAACTGTGTGACACTTCCAGCCCCTTGCTAAGGGAACTGGAGCAGAAGGCCCCCGGCACTTTCCAGCATTCGCTGCAGGTGATGAATATGGCAGATGCGGTTGCCGGTGCGATAGGTGCAAACGTTCAGCTTGTTCGTGCCGGTGCACTCTATCACGACATAGGAAAAATCCTGAATCCCATGTGCTTCGTAGAGAACGAATCCATGTTGCTGGCAGAAGGAATGCAGCGCTATCATGATGGCCTTTCACCCATGCAGAGCGCCCAGGATATCATTAAACATATAACCGACGGTGACGAACTGGCTCAGAAACACAGGCTCCCGAATGTCATCAGGGCATTTATCCTTTCGCATCATGGCACAACGGTCGTGAGTTATTTCTATGATCGTTTCCTGAAGGCGGGCGGGTCTCCTGCCGAAAGGGGAGAATTCACTTATCCGGGCATTAAGCCCGTTACCAAGGAGCAGACCATCCTGATGCTTTGCGACAGCGTAGAAGCCGCATCCCGCTCTCTCAAAGAATATACACCTGAGGCCTTTGATGCCTTCGTGGAAGGGATCGTGGATGGCAAGATGGAAGAAGGACAGTTCGAGGATGCGGAGATTAGTGTGAAAGACCTTGGAATCGTGAAGAATTCACTTAAAAATTATCTGGCCCAGATGTATCACGGGCGAGTAGCATATCCAAATAAGAAAAACAAATTAATTGGTATATTGAAATGAAATTAGAGAAGAAACAGATCGATGCCTTGAACATCGAACTCACCCTGAATGTTGAACAGGGTGATTATGCAGAGATTGAACACAAG
>JAFZIX010000230.1 GCA_017554135.1 Bacteroidales bacterium
ACCGGTATCGTGCGCGACAAGCTCGGCCGCAAGATGAGTAAGACGCTGGGTAACAGCCCGGATCCGCTCGACCTCATCGCCAAGTACGGCGCAGACGCCGTGCGTATCGGCATGCTGCTGTGCTCCAGCGCCGGCAACGACATCTTCTACGACGAATCCCAGGTGGAGCAGGGGCGTAACTTCTGTGCCAAGATCTGGAACGCATGGAGGCTGATTAACGGCTGGAGCGTGGATACCAAGGCAGAGCAGCCGAACTCCGCCCTCGTGGCAGTCAAATGGTTCGACAACCTCCTCAGCCGCACCATAGTGGAAGTGGAGGATCATTATAGCAAGTTCCGCATTTCGGATGCCCTCATGGCCATCTACAAGCTCTTCTGGGACGACTTCTGCAGCTGGTATCTCGAGCTGGTGAAGCCCGTCTTCGGAGGCGCCGTGGACGGCAAGACCTACGAGGCCACCGTCAGCTTCTTCGACAAGCTCATCAAACTCATCCATCCCGTCATGCCCTTCATCACGGAGGAGCTTTGGCAGGCGATGGAGGAGCGCAATCCCGGCGAGACCATCATGTTCCAGCGCACCCCCGTTGCAGGGCCCTACAGCACCGAATTCCTCGGTAAGTTCGCCCTCCTGCAGGAGGCCATCGTGAACGTCCGCGGCATACGCGCCCAGAAGGGAATTGCTCCCAAGCAGACTCTGGACCTCTACATCGCGGACGACAGCCTTGAGGAACTCTATCCGGCCCTCGAGAAACTGGGCAACGTGAACGTGAAGTCCGGCACCGCGGAAGGTGCAGCCACATCCTTCATCGTGGGCACAGTGAAGATGAGCGTGCCGCTCGCGGAGTTCGTGAACGTGGATGAGGAGCGCAGCAAACTCGAGGCGGAACTTGCATATCAGCAGAAGTTCCTCGCGCAGGTGCGCGGCAAACTGGGCAACCAGGGCTTCGTGGCGCATGCTCCCGAGGCTGTCATCGCCGCCGAACGCAAGAAGGAGGCGGATGCCCTGCAGCGTATCGAGGCCCTCGAGAACTCCCTGAAAGCCTTGGGATTATGATTCATTACGAGACGACCTTCCCTGTCCGCTACTACGAGGCGGATCCGATGGGGATAGTGCATCACAGCAACTATCTCCGCTACTTCGAATGCGCCCGGGACGAGATGATCGCCTCCTGGGGTTATGGGATCGAGAAATGCCAGGAAGACGGCATAGTTTTCCCCGTCGTGAGCACTCAACTCCGCTTTCACGCATCTGCAAAGATAGGGGATACCCTCCGCGTGGTGGCAGAGATCGAGAGCCTTCCTCTGGCCAAACTCACTGTAAAACAGGCGGTTTACAATCAGGACGGCGTTCTCTGCGCCGACGGCACCGTGGTGCTGGGCTTCCTGAATACCAAGACCGGCCGCATTATGGGCTGCCCCGAGCAGTTCCGCAAATTGATGGAGAAGTATGACAAATGATCTCCATCAACAATCTCACCGTTAGTTTCGGCAGTTGGGAACTGTTTTCCCGCATCAACTTCCACATCAGCGAATCGGATAAGATAGGCCTGGTGGGGAAGAACGGTGCGGGCAAGAGTACCCTGATGAAGATTATCTGCGGGGAGATGCGTCCTACCTCCGGCAGCGTGGATAAGCCCCAGCATCTTACGGTGGGATATCTGCCGCAGTTGATGGAGCATCACAAGGGCCGGAGCGTGCTGGACGAGACTATGACCGCCTTCGACGAGAGCAATGCTGCGGAGCGCGAGGTGGAGGAGATTACCCTTGCCCTGACGGACCGAAGCGATTATGAATCAAAGGAATACACCGCTCTCATTGAGCGCCTGAACGAGTTGAACGACAGGCTTTCGGTGTTCCATTCCGAGCCTCCCCAGGTGCAGGCGGAAAGGACTCTCCGTGGTCTGGGCTTCCTGCCTTCCGAACTGGGCCGGCCTACCGAGACCTTCAGCCAGGGCTGGAACATGCGCATAGAACTCGCGAAGATACTCCTGCAGCATCCGGACCTGCTCCTGCTCGACGAGCCTACCAATCACCTCGATATCGAGTCCATAGAGTGGCTGGAGGGTTACCTTAAAGATTATAAGGGGGCGGTGATGCTGGTTTCCCACGACCGCAAGTTCCTGGACAACGTGACAAAGCGGACGGTGGAACTGATGCTGGGAAACGTCTACGACTACAAGGTCCCCTATACCCAGTACACCCAGTTGCGTGCGGAGCGCATAGCCCAGCAGACGGCGGCCTACGAGAATCAGCAGCGCATGATAGAGAAGACGGAGGATTTCATCCGCGCCTTCCGCTACAAGCCCACCAAGAGCAACCAGGTGCAGAGCCGCATCAAGGCCCTGGAGAAGTTGGAGCGCATTGAGATAGATGAGACGGATAATGCCACCCTCACGGTGAAATTCCCTCCTGCACCCCGCGCCGGGGACGTTGTGTATAAGTGCAGCGACCTGACCGTGGGCTACCCGGGTAAGGTGGTGTTCCGGGATGCCACGATTGAGATCAAGCGTGGCGAGAAGGTGGCGTTCGTCGGGCGTAACGGCGAGGGCAAGACCACGATGATGCGGGTGATAGTAGGGGAGTTGGAGCCGATTTCCGGCGAATCCCGCCCCGGGCATAACGTGGATTGCGGCTATTTCGCTCAGAATCAGGAGGATGTCCTTGACAAGAAGGAGACTGTGTTCAGCACCCTGGACCGCATTGCGGTGGGGGATATCCGCACCAAACTGCGGGATATTCTGGCGCAGTTCCTCTTCCGGGGAGAAGATATAGACAAGCGCGTTTCGGTGCTTTCGGGTGGCGAGAGGGCGCGCCTCGGCATGGCCAAGTTGATGCTGCAGAGTCATAATCTGCTGGCGCTGGACGAGCCTACGAATCATATGGATATCAAGTCCAAGGATATCCTGAAGCAGGCTCTGAAGGCCTACGACGGCACTTTGGTCATTGTTTCGCATGACCGAGATTTCCTCGACG
>JAFZIX010000231.1 GCA_017554135.1 Bacteroidales bacterium
ATAGGCCAGAAGGTCCTTGATCTCACGCCTTGAATAGAAGTTGGTACCACCCACAATATCATAGGGAATACCGGCCTTAACAAACTGCTCCTCCAAAAGTCTGGACTGGGCATTGGTCCTGTACAGAACCGCAGTCTCATCATAGGAGAGCTTGCCGTTCCTATATAACCTGCCAATCTCGGAAGCGATAAATTCCGCCTCGTCATATCCCGTATCAAACTGCCTAAGATGTACCTTCTCTCCGTCCTTGATATCTGTCCAAAGAGACTTGTCTTTTCTTCCGCTGTTGTTGCTGATCACCGCATTGGCTGCATCCAGTATCTGCTGGGTCGAGCGGTAGTTCTGCTCCAGCTTTATGACCGTGGCAGGTCTTTGTTGATGCGGATGAGGGTTACATCCGGATAGGAGGCAGCCATCCGTTCGAAGGGGTAACGGATGATGGTGGGGGTGTTGAAGCCCAGGCCATATTCGAGAAGCGCCAGTTTCTTTTTCCCCAGTTTTGCCTCTAAAAAGGCATAGTAGCGCTCTGCCTGCTGATGCCAGCGGTCGTCTTCCACGAAGTACCGGTCCTTGCGGACATTGATTTCCATCGGCCCGCCGCAGACGGGACACCGAGGTACCAGCGATGAAGGGATGCGGCATTCTTTCTGCTCAGCGACCATCTGCTTCACAAGCGATTCGTTGCTGTACCTTTTGGGGTGGCAGGCTGTAGCGCACTGCATGAGGCCGTAATCTCCCTGCACTTCAAACACCTTGTCCGGCTCGAAACCGGCCTTGATAAACTGGCCATCCACGTTCGTGGTAATCACAAAGTATTCTTTGCCCTGAACCAGTTCAAAGAGATGCCTGTAGAGCGGCTTTCCTTCCGGGGCGAAGCGGGCATAATCAATGTGACGGGACCAGTAGGCCCATTTCTCTTCTTCACTCTGGAACGGGTAGAACGAGGATGTGTACAGATCAGTGAAACCGTACCGCGCAATCATATCGGCAAAGGCTTTCTCGAAGTCAGGGCCGTCATAATGGATGCCGGCCGCCGTTGACAAACCGGCGCCTGCGCCGATGAGGACAGCATCGGCCTCCGCAATGGCTGATTCAGCCTTTTGCAAGGGCGTTTTTATATAGTTCATGGTCGATGTCTTTGAAGGTATTGAAGATGACGGTCTTGACAGACGATTCAAGGTGACTCGCCATCCAGGAACGGACGGTGGAAACGGCAATGAAGCAGGCCCGGTCATTGGGAAAGCGGAATTCCCCCGTGGAGATGCAGCAGAAAGCGATGGATGCCAGCCCATACTTGTTTGCAAGATCCAGACAGGATGTGTAGCAGGAGGAGAGCTGCGCTTCCTGCTGGCGGAGCGGCAGGGGAGTTGTGACGATGGGGCCGATGGTGTGAATGACATACTTTGCCGGGAGGTTGAATCCAGGCGTTATCCTGGCGCTGCCCGTGGGCTCATCCGATCCTTTCATCATCTCCTCGCACGCAAGCCTGAGCTGTACGCCCGCTGCCGAATGGATGGCATTGTCAATGCAGCGGTGAAGGGGCACAAAACAGCCCAGCATCTGAGAATTGGCGGCATTGACAATGGCGTCCACCTTCAGACGGGTGATGTCGCCTTGCCATTCTACGATGCCATTCTGAGCGATGCGAAGAATCTCCACCACCCCTTTTTCTGCCAGCAGGGCCTGCAACTCTTCATCCTGCACCTGCAGGAACTCCTCAGACACAGGCTCCGGTGGCCGCACGTTCATCAGCGCCCGGAAAAGGTCCCTGCGTTCCTGCCTGGAGTCCGGTACAGGCATCTGCCGATACCTGGGATTCTCATCCAGCAGGTATCGGCAAAGCCATTCAAGACGATTATATTCAGAATCCGAATTTACCATTGGCATTCAGTCGTTTGTCTTCCGGGAGAATAGACTCGATGGTGTCCCAATGCTCGGCAATCTTGCCACTTTCGATGCGGAAGAGGTCATAGTAGGAGGTGTGTATGCCGCCCAGGTAGCCTTCGCTCATGGTGAGGACGAAGTTGCCCTTGCCCAATACCTTGTGGAGCGTATCGTACTTCATCTCGATGCCCTGCTGTGCCATGGCCGCAAGCGCTGCACCAAGGCCGTCCAGACCATCGGCAATGCCGGGGTTGTGCTGGATGTAGTTGTTGCCGTCGAAGTAGGAGGTGAGCTTCTCCGGATGCTGGCCCATCAGGACATCCTTCACGAAGTTCTCGGCCAGGGTCTTGTTCTCGGCCGTCTTGTCCAGGTCTTTGATTTCGGTAATACCGTCCAGCATGGTGTGACCGGAAGGATTGGCAGTTTTCGGAGTCTCCTGGAGGTTGTCCCAGTGCTCCACGATCTTGCCGTCCTCGAAACGGAAGATGTCGAAGCCGATCTTGGGACTGAAAAAGTTGTAGTCGGTGTGTGCAACCACGTAATTCCCATCCTGAAAAACGCGCACGGTGTTAACCTTTGCGGCTTCCGGAAAGTCCTTGAGTGCGCCCAGGGCTGCGCCGAATCCGGCCAGACCGTCGGCCACGCCCAGATTGTGCTGCGTGTAGTGATTCGCGTTAATGTAAGCGATGGGCTCCGTTGCTCCGGTTTCGATGGATTTAAGTTCCTCGACTACCATTCTTTCAAAATCAGTGTGTGCCATAATGCTATTGTTTTAAATGTTTTGTCCTGTTTGACGATGCAAAGGTACTGCAATGCTGAATATTTGTCAAGTAGGTACTTTTTTGTAAGTATATAGTTTTTTAGTAAGAAATGGATAATAACGCAATATTATTGAGTTTATATGCTGAATAATTATTTCTAAGTTTATTTGCATGAGGAAAAATATTCTGCTTACTATTGGAAAGTATTAAGAACTTGTGTACCTTTGTCGCATCAAATCGACTGTTATGAAAGAAGTCAATACCGCCTATCTTACCTGTCCCATCCGGAACGTCATCGACCGCTTCGGGGACAAATGGTCCCTGCTGGTTCTGTATCACCTGCATAGGAACGGGACCCTTCGCTTCGGCCAGATCTATAAGGAAATGAGCGATGTATCGGAAAAGA
>JAFZIX010000232.1 GCA_017554135.1 Bacteroidales bacterium
GATACCCTTCTCAACTTCGTCGGGAAGCATGTAAACTTTCACCTTGTCATCGGGGCCTTCGCCCATGTCGATGGAACTTACACGGGCGGGAGTAAGGGCGCGCTGGATAAGGAGTTTGGTGTTCGAAGTCCACTGTAAGACATCAATATTCTCGTTGCGGAGCTCGCGGACTATGCCGATTACACGGCCACCCTTGACACCGATGCAGGCGCCGATGGGGTCGATACGCTCATCGTAGGATTCAACCGCCACCTTCGCACGCTCACCGGGAACACGCACGACCTTCTTGATAGTGATAAGGCCGTCGGCAATTTCCGGAACTTCCATCTCGAACAACCTTGCGAGGAAGTCGGGATCGATACGGGAAAGGGTGATATAAGGTGTGGTGTTGTTGCGCATCTCCACCTTCTTGATGATAGCGCGGACTGTGTCGTTCTTCTTGAAACGCTCGCCGGGAATCTGCTCCTCCTTGGGGATGTGGAGTTCGTTTCCGTCTTCGTCCAGAAGCAGAACCTCGCGGCTCCAGGTCTGGTAGATTTCTCCGGTGAACACCTCGCCTACCTTTTCGGAGTACTTCTTGTAGACGTTCGCCTTCTCGATGTCCATGATGCGGCCCTGCAGGTTCTGACGGATGTTCAGGATACCGCGGCGGCCGAATGCGGAAAGGGGAAGTTTCTTGGCATAGGTGTCGCCGATCTCGTAATCGTCGTCACCGCTGTCCTTGCGAACCTCCTCCAGGGTCATCTCTGCGGCAGGATTCTCCACCTCCTCGACGATGTCGAAGTTCTGGTAGATCTCGCAGGTACCCTTGTCGACGTTCACGATGACGTCGAAGTTGTCGGCGGAGCCATAGGTCTTGGCAATCTGGGTCAGGAACACGTCCTTGAGAACGCCCATCATCACGGGGCGGTCGATGTTTTTCTCTTCCTTGAAGTCCTTGAAGGCATCAATCAGAGTAACTTTTTCTTCTTTGTTCATTTATATGTGTATTAATTATTTGTCGCTTGCAAGCAATTCATCTGCCTCTGCGGGGCTGATGCCGGCAGAACCCACGGTAAGGGCGTAGTCTTCTACGTCGCGGTCGAAGGCTGCCAGCACTGCGCGGTGAATGTATTCGCAGTCGGCGAGGTCCGCTCCGGCGGGTTTGTCGATGGTCACCTCGATGTTGTTGTCATCGTCCATCTCAAGGCCAACGATGCTGCAGCCGCGTTCTGCAGCCGCCTTTTCCAATACGGGTTGAAGCTCAAACTTTTCCATATTCCATAATAAAAAATAGAGGACCTTGCGGCCTCTATCTCGTTCACAGGTGCAAAGTTAAGAATTTTTGGATAAAATGCAAAAATAGTCTACATTCGTGTTGTGGTTTCTCCGGATTTCATAATTGCTCACGAAAACGATGATCTGGCCACGCTGGTGCTGCAGCGGGACCGCTGGCCGGATGTGGACGTGGCGCTGGCGGCGGAGTGTATCGCTTCGCGCCGGAAGTTGAAGTTGAAAGTGCCGGAATGGTATGCCGATCCGGCGCTAATCTGCCCGGTGGCTCTCAGTGCGGAGCAGTGCAGCAGCACCGCCACGGCCGCCCATAAGGCAGCGATAGCGGGCAGTTCGCTGCCTTGCGGAGGGGCAATGCCCGGGCTGGGCTCCCCTTGCGGGACACAACCGGGCCCTTTGCCCCTCGCGGATGGCCCTGAGCGGCGAACTGCCCGCATCGCGGACTTGACCGGAGGGCTTGGGGTGGACAGTTGGCAATTTTCCAAGGTGGCAGCGGCAGTGCTGTACAATGAGATGAATCCGCTGCTGTTCGAGACGGCAAAGGCAAACCTGGGGCGACTGGGATGCGACAATGTGGAATTCAGCAACATCTGCATTTCGCCGGACACCCTTCCGGGCCTGCTGGACTCCTTCCGGCCGGACCTGGTATTCATCGACCCAGCCAGACGATCCGAAGGCCGCAAGGTCTTCCTTCCGGAAGATTGCTCCCCGGACGTACTTGCCCTTCAGGACATCATTCTGAAACGCGGATGCCGCCTGATGCTCAAACTCTCCCCCATGGCAGATATCAGCCTGCTGCTACGCAAATTCCACTGTGTCAAGGAATTGCATGTGGTGGAGGCGGATGGCGAATGCAAGGAACTGCTGCTGGTCCAGGAGCCGGGGTTCGACGGCGAATGCACAGTTTTCGTGGAGATTGTCGGTCAAGCCGGCAGTGACGGGCAGGCCGGCAATGACGAAGAGCAGGGAGGGCGTTTTAGTTTCAAGCCATCCGAAGAAAAGGTAGCCACCGCCACATTCATCTCCACACTCCCCGCCCCCGGGCAACTACTGTTCGAACCCGGTCCGGCACTGATGAAAAGCGGTGCTTTCAATCTGCTGAGTGCCCGTTTCGAACTTCGGAAACTCGGACCTTCAACACATCTGTATATCTCAGATAACCCCCTCCTGGAACTTATCCGTCTTGGTAAATGGTTTGCCATAGAAGCCGTTGAACCCTTTGGGAAGGCCGCCCTCCGAGACTTCGCCACGCTCTGGCCCGACGCAGAAGTTTCCGCCCGCGCCCTGCCGCTTTCCAGCGACGAATTACGCAAAAAGATGGGGGTAAAAGGCGGTGGCGACGTTCATATCTTCGGCGTCGGCACCTCGCAAGGCCGTCTGCTTATCGCAGCCAGCAAAGCGACTCTGGACCTTCGTTGAACAGAAGGTCCATTATCGACAGGCCGGGGACAAAGCCGAATTTGTCCTTGAATACTTGCCAATAGGGACGTTCCAGACCAAGGTCCCACAGAATGGTGTTGGGGCGCTTCGGGTGGATCATGGTACGGTAGTCACTAGATTCCTTCACCCCTTCGGGGTTCGGAATGACAGTGGCGGGAACACAATAATCCGTCGTTTCGATAATCTGGGGCGCAATGCCGATCTTGGTGCAGAAGAAATCGATGAGGCGGCGGTTGAGTTCCCAGAGGGTGGCGGGATGGGAGTCGAGGATCGCGAACAACTCGTCCTTATAATAAATAAAGAAAGGAGAGGAACTGTAGGCGGATTCGATCGCGCGCTCCGTGCGCTGAACCCAAGGCGTCGTATACTCCACCCGTATCTCCCTGATAGGCAGCGCAAAAGTACCGTTCTCGTGCACCACCGGCACATTCAGATTCTCCGGGCCATTCGAAGTCAGGATACGGCAGCGATTGCGCCAACTTTGCTTCTGGTAGTTCTCACAGGCCTCCATATAAACGACAGAATACCTCGCAAGAAGTGCGAAGTATTCTATTGGAGGGAAGTATGCCGTTGTGAGCAGCACTACTCGATAATCACCTTCTCGCGGGCATCGTTTCCACGCACTATGCCACGCTTGGAATTGCGGATGAAGTTCAGGATCTCATCCTTCTCAGGGCTGTCCGGGAAGCCCAGTTTGATACGCTCGCAGGCATCGGAAATATTGTAGCCCTGGAAATAGAGCATATCGTAAATATCCTTTATCGTGCGGATGGTGTCGCTGTCGAAACCGCGGCGGCGCAGGCCTACCAGGTTGACACCGGCATAGCACACAGGCTCACGGCCGCAAAGGGAATACGGAGGGATATCCTTATTGATCTTGCTGCCTCCGCCTATCATCGCGTGCTTGCCGATATGGGTAAACTGATGCACCACGGTGCTGCCACCAAGGATGGCCCAGTCGTCGACATCGGTCTCACCGGCAATGCCCACATAACTCACGAGAATGCAGTGGTTGCCCACGGTGCAGTCGTGTGCCACGTGCACATAAGACATGATCAGGGTGTGGTCTCCTATCTTGGTGACGCCCTTGCCGCTGGCCTTGGTGCCGCGGTTGATGGTAGCGCACTCGCGGATAGTCACATAATTGCCGATCTCCACGTAAGTAATCTCTCCGTCGAACTTGAGGTCCTGGGGGATGGCCGCCACAACGGCGCCCGGGAAGATTTCGCAATGTTCGCCTATCTTGGCATAAGGAAAAATTGTGGCGTGGGGATGAACCTTTGTATAATCTCCGATTTCTACATCGGCATCGATGAATGCATAGGGCCCGACTTCGACATGCTCGCCGAGTTTGGCGAGGGGGCTCACGCATGCAAGGGGATGAATGTTTGCCATAATCTTAAATCAATTTCTGAACGGCCTTAGCCGCATTGGTGTTAATGGTATGGCCAGGTTTGTACGCGCTTATATGGGCCCGGAGATATCCTCCCGCGAGCCTCATGTCTCCGATGAGGTCCAGCATCTTGTGCCGGCCGCATTCGTCCGGGAAATTCAGCACCAGATTGCTGAGATATCCTTCCGGAGTAACTTTGATTTCAGGTTGGTTGAAAAGTTCCGACATCTGCTTGAAGACAGCATCCGGAATGGGATGCTCCACTACCACGATGGCGTTGTCTACATCTCCGCCCTTCACAAGGCCCTGGCTGGCCAGGTACTGAACCTCGTGGAAGAAGCAGAAAGTGCGGCAGATTGCTATCTGGGATGCATAGTCCACGGTCTCGTCCCAATGTGCGGTCTGCACACCGAGCACGCGGGAGTTGAAATCCACAGTGACATCGTAGGAGAGATGGTCGGCGGGCTCTATACGCACCCATGAACCGCTTGCCTCGTGCTTGACCTCGATAACCTCAGGAATCTCGAAATACTTGCGCTCGGCATCCTGCTCCACAAGGCCGTCGGCGGCGAAAGCCTCAACGAACTGGCGTGCGCTGCCGTCGAGGATAGGAACTTCGACGTTATCTATTTCCACCAGGGCGTTGTCGATGCCCAGACCGGTAAGGGCGGACATCAGATGCTCGATGGTGGAAATGACTGCATCTCCCTTGGAAATAACGGTGCAGCGGGCGGTGTTATGAACATTTTCAGCAAGTGCGGGAATAGCCACACCAAGATCGGTGCGAACAAACACGATTCCCGTCCCGGACTCCGCCGGGGATACTTTCATATGTGAGCAGGCTCCTGTGTGAAGACCTTTCCCTTCGAAATTATAACTCTTACTGAGTGTACGTTCTTTCATAATAGCCCGCAAAGATAGCAATTATTTTGATTATCTTCACATTACTCGCCACCGGCCTGCTTGAACTTAGCGTAACTTCGCATATAGA
>JAFZIX010000233.1 GCA_017554135.1 Bacteroidales bacterium
CCAACATCGCCTACACCGACACGATGGAGCACGGCATCCACGTTACGCAGAATTTCCTGACCGCAACGGGCTGCCAGACGATGGACGAGCTCCTGGCACTCAGCACCGAGCAGCTCCTCGAAGCCACCTTGAAAGCGGGTATGATTGACAAGAATAGCCTTCTTGGATTTGCCAACTTCCCGCTCCTCGACGGCGTCACGCTGCCCGAGGATCGGGCGGACCTGTACCGAATGTGGGGCGATGAGAAGAGGGCCAAGATTGATTTGATAATCGGGTCCAACCTGGACGAGATCCGGTACTTCGTTCCGTCCGAGGGCGGCGAAGAAGGCTTCCTGAATACACTGCAGTGGATTGCGAAGCGGGATCGCGCGCTGCTTAACGACCAGGAGAAGGTCATGTACGACAAGTTCATGGCCACGCTCAGGGGCGAAAGCGAGCTGAGCAGGCTGGAGCAATACTGCAACGACATCAACTTCCGCGCCGGCAACACCGATATGGCCATCCGGCACGCTGCCGCCGGCGGCAACACCTACATGTACTTCGTCAGGAAGCCGGTGACGACCCCTTATCTTGGCGCAATACACGCGGCCGAGCTTCCTTACCTGTTCGACAATCCTTCAGTGGACCAGATGGGAAGCGGAGAGATTGTCAGTACCGAAGACTGCGAGTTCCGCCACGTCGTGAAGGAAATGTGGACCAACTTCGCCCGCACGGGCAACCCTTCCACCGCCCAATACGCGTGGAAGAAGTTCTCGGGCGACGACCGTCAGACGATGGTCTTCGACGATGCCATCGGCATGCAGAAGGATCTCTTCGGAAGGCGGGAAGACCTGATGATGTCCTGGGCCAAGCGCCTTGGGAACGGGTCGTCCAAGCGGGTCTGTTAACTAACGAGTGAAGAATAATGATTGCCATGAAAAAGATTCTACTGTTTTTGATTGTTGCCCTGTTCACGCTGTCCTGCGACAAGATAGACGGAGCAAAGACGGTGGACCTTGCGCTGATCTCGGCTGACTATGAGGCCCGGGACGGTGAAAGGCTCTCGGGAATCCTCTCCGGCAACTACAGGATTACCATCGCCGACGGTGCCACCGTAACGCTGCATAATGCCGTCATTTACGGGGTGAACGAGTCCGAGTATTCCTGGGCCGGCGTCACCGCGCATGGAGACGCCACCCTTGTTCTGGCGGGGAACAACATCGTGAGAGGGTTCGACGCCGGATCTCCCGGCATCCTTGTTCCCCAAGGCAAGACGCTCACCATAACAGGGGACGGAAAACTGGATGCGAGCAGCAACGGATATGCCCCCGGAATTGGCGGTGATAATGAAAACGGCGGCAATATTGTCATCCAGGGGGGCACTATCCGTGCTACAGGCGGAGATGGTGCCGCAGCCATCGGATCCTTGCGTTTTAGAAGTTGTGGCGACATCACCATCAGCGGCGGCACAGTTACTGCCATTGGGGGTGATGATGGGGCCGGTATTGGAAGTGGCCTTGAAGCTTTGTGCGGAAATATCACCATCAGCGGAGGAACCGTTATAGCCGAAGGCGGAGATTCTGCGGCCGGCATCGGCTGCGGCCACATGGCAACATGCGGGAATATCTCCATCAGCGGAGGCGACGTCTCCTCGCGGGGCGGAATTGATGCCGCCGGTATCGGAAGCGGCTGCGGAGTTGATGACGACGAAGATGAAGACGATGTTTTTCCCTCCGTTTGCGGAGACATTACCATCAGCGGCGGTACGGTAACGGTTCACGGCCACAGCATCCTTGCCGCCGCAGCCATCGGTTCGGGGGTTAACTCACGCTGTGGTAACATCCTCATCAGCGGAGGTACGATTACAGCTGAAGGCGGTTACAAATCGGCCGGGATAGGCACATCGGAAAGAGGAAGCGTGGGCACCATTACCATCACCAACGGCGTAACGCAGGTGACGGCCAAAAAATGGGACGAGAAGACCCCTCACAGCATCGGCGGCGGCGTGGACTATTTCAGTATCGGCACCGTGACCGTCGGCGGGAAAGTGGGCTCCGTGAGCGAAAGCCCGTTTGTGTATAAGCCGTAGTTGCATGAATAGACGAACCGTCCTGTCGCTTGTAGCACTTGTCTCCATGGCCATGGCCGTTTTGGGCTGTGGCATATCCTGCCGGACGTCCACGGTGGTCTCCACGACGCCCACCGTCGACAAAATCCAGCAGCGGGGAACCGTGCTCGTGGGCACCACGGGAGACTATCGGCCGCTCAGCTACAGGGAGCCGGAAACCGGAGCGTACTGGGGGTTCTGCCTGGACGTGGCCGGGGAGATTGCCAAGGCCATGAACGTGACCGTCAGCTATGTTCCCACGTCCTGGCCCACGCTGACCGCCGACGTGCTGGCTGAGCCCCAGACCTTTGACTTTGCCATCTGCGGCATCACCATAACGAACTCCCGTTTGGAGACCATGGATATGTCCGAGGGTTATTTGGGAAACGGCAAGACGATTCTCTGCCGCAATGAAGATGCGGGAAAGTACACTTGCCAGGAAGACCTCAATCATCCCGAGGTGCGCGTAATGGTGAATCCGGGCGGTCTTAACGAGAAGTTCGCCCGGGCCAACCTTCCCAACTGTACGCTCATTGTTTTTGACAAAAACGAAGAGATTCCCAATCAGGTGGCCGAAGGCAATGCCGACATCATGATTACCGAAATTACCGAGGCCCCGTGGTACGTGCAGAACGACAGTCGTCTGGCCGCTCCGCTCCTGGACAAACCCTTTACACGAGGACAGATAGGTGTGTTGATGCGGAAAGGACAGGAGGACCTGATGGACGTAGTAAACTCCACCATCCGTCAGATGAAGGCCGACGGCACTCTTAAGGCCCTGCATGAGAAATACGGATTACAATATGCATTTTAAAAAAGTCAATATGATGAAAAAAGCCGCCATCTTTATCTGTGGTTTAATAGCTATGCTCACATCGTGCAAAACAGACAAAACACTTCCTAAATGTTATGACCTCATAGCAGACGAGTACAAGGAAATCCTCTTAGACCCGAATCTGGAGGAGAAGTTTGCCAGCGTGGTTCAGGATCAGGGCGAGTATTTCACCATCGACAGCCCCAAGGCAGGACAAAAACTGACGATCTATTTCTATCGTCCCGATAATGTCGGCCAGGAAGAGAAGACTCCTGTGGTATACTATTGTCACGGAGGCGGCTACGCGACAGGCAACGCCACGATGTACGGCAACGACTTCCGCGAGATGGCTAACAGACTCAAGGCCACGGTGTTCTCTCCGGAATATACGCTGACGATCGATCCGTCATACACGTATCACATAGAGTTGGATGAGGCCTATGCGGGTCTGCGCTATGTCCACGAACATGGTGATGAACTGCATGTGGACGGTGACAATATCGTCATCATGGGAGAAAGCGCCGGTGGCGGATTAACCACCCGCATGGCACTGTGGAACAAGGACAAGGGCGATGTGCCTGTAAAGGGTGCGGTGCTCATATATCCCATGCTGGACTATCGCACCGGTGGTCCTGACGACCCCCATCCGGACGACATGACCGGTGAGTTCGTGTGGCACAGAGACGAAAATGTCATTGGCTGGGCCCTTTTGAAGCATGAACAGGAAATCCCTGCCGATGAGTTTATTTATTACTCCCCTGCTGTAGCCACACCGGAACAACTCAAGGG
>JAFZIX010000234.1 GCA_017554135.1 Bacteroidales bacterium
CGTGAACTCCCGCTTCTTCGGGGGAGACATCAACCTCGTGCCCAAGCAGGCAATGTCCGTTGGTGTTGCCACCGTGCTGAGCGCCAAGGAGGTTGTGATCATGGCATTCGGCCCCAAGAAGGCCCGCGCCATCGGCGAAGCCATCGAAGGCCCCATCACCCACAAGAACACCGTTTCTGCCCTGCAGAACCATCCCGACGGCATAGTTGTCATGGATGAAGACGCCGCCGGCGAACTCAAACTCAGCAGCTACAAGTACTTCAAAGCCGTTGAGGCCGCCGAAATGCGGTAGTGGCAATGGCTGCAGCCGCTCCTTGTTGCTGCGGCCTTTTGCTGCCTTTTGCTGCCTTTTGCAGCTTTTTGCTGCGGCGTATGCGCCTTTTTGTCGCCGCCACCCTTTTTGAAACCGGCCCCCGCATTCATCGCGGGGGCTTTTTTGTGCCCGTTTCGCCGCGCTCCTTAAATGTGGGGCGCTATTTCCATCATTCTATGTAAGGCGTAAATTGTAAGTCATTGAATAATAGAGTATTGTGAAAAACGCCTATGCATATTTACATAGGCGTTTTTTGTAATTCATTATAACACAGACGGTTGTGTTTTACGGCCAAAAACCAATATAGCGTTTAGAACTTCTGTTATTCGACCTTCCTGATGGGAATATGCAAAAAAGCTGCGATTTGTTCCGGCAGGGCATCGGTTTTCATGCTCAGTAGTTGAAACAATTCAAACTTCTCGTCCATGCTCAGTTTCAGCATATCGTGAATATCGTTCAGATTAAGATGTTTCATCACTATGGATATCATTTTTGCATAGCACGCATCGGACTTCCCTACAAATACTTCGTTGATGTCGTGCTCACTACCTGTATTACTATGTAATGCTATCAGCAAATCCTCATAACTGTCGAAGAATCTGATGGCGGTTTTGTACTCCAATACATTATATGTAGATATGATATAGTCGGTCAGTTGTTCCTTTTCCTTGCGCTGAAGGTTGGAAAACAGTCTTTGTAACTGACCATAGGACAGATAATTACCCATGGCTTGACAGGCCTTGACTTCTTGGATCGCCTTTTTCATCCACCATGAGCATTTGCGCATGACAAGCGGTTCCGAAAAAGGATGATCGCAGGTAGCATAAGCGAGAAAGTTCCATCTGTACTGCTCTGCCTTTGAAGCGAGACGCCGCTCGGGACCGTTATTGCCTACATACAGGATATTGCTTCGCGCTTTTTTGTCTCCATATTTCGGAACGCTTCCAAAAGGGCCTTCGAAAAACTCGCCTTCATGATAGCAGACATCATTACGATCCCGAGCAAATGTGCTGGTCAGTTCGCACATGAATCCGGAAAAGTCCGTCGCCTTTTGGGCAATAACAGACAAATGGATATGATCCGGCATGGGTGAAGCCATGATAATCCTCACCTTGTGCTTCGGGGCAATAGTGCATAGCATGGTGAAATAGACCAGATAGTCACTAATACTATAGAAAATAAGAAATCCATCCACCGTTCTTTGATAAACGTGGTTCAATATTCCGCTGATAAATAATCTGCCCCTTCGCTTCATATCCTTCGTTCCGGACGCTTCAAGTTCAACAATACTGCGGATGGTCATCCGCTCCAAAGGCGAATATCATATAAATAATGCGAATTTCCAAATCGACTCCCGGCTTTATTTTGCCAAATAGTGGGATAATTGCTTTTGTGGCTCTGGAAGGCGTAAAATGCAACCGGTTGATAGACTGTTTGTTACAGAAATCGCCTATGTAAAAATGCATAGGCGATTTTTGTAATTGGCTGAGCCATAGCGACTTGCATTTTACGCCCGCCAAATCAAAAGAAAAATGCTAAATTTGTACTCAGACTAAAATGGTAATGGCGACACCCAAAAGCATATGGTACTGCACGAATTGCGGTAATGAAAGTCCCAAGTGGATGGGGCGGTGCCCGGCGTGCGGGGAGTGGAATACGATGGTGGAGGCGCCGGTGGAGAAGAAATCCGCGAGCGGCGCAAAGGGGATGGCCACAAAGTCCAGCCGCGATAGAAAGCCCCTGAATCTCAAGGAGATAGATCGTTCCAAGGAGGATCGTGTCCTACTCGGTATACCCGAGGTGGACCGGCTGCTAGGCGGCGGCATCGTGCCGGGGTCGCTGGTGCTGATAGGCGGTGAGCCAGGCATCGGCAAATCTACCCTGAGCCTGCAGATTCCACTGAATTCCGGCCTTCAGACGCTCTATGTAACCGGTGAGGAAAGCGCCCGCCAGGTGAAGATGCGAGCGGAGAGACTGGTTGCGGGAGCAGCGCTCCCCACCGAATCCGCGAACGACTCGAACACCCTGGTCTTCTGCGAAACCCGCATCGAGGATGTAATCGCTCAGGCGGGGGAGATCAAACCGGACCTGATGATAGTGGATTCGGTGCAGACGATGTTCACCGACACGGTGGAATCCACCCCCGGCAGCGTCAGCCAGATCAAGGAGGTCGCGGCCATGCTGCTTCGCTTCGCGAAAGAATCCGGCGTGCCCGTCATCCTCATCGGCCATATCACCAAAGACGGATATATCGCCGGCCCCAAGATACTCGAGCATATAGTGGATGTGGTGCTGCAGTTTGAGGGGGAGAACCGCGGCGCGTACAGGATACTCCGCAGCATCAAGAACCGCTTCGGCTCCACCTCGGAAATTGCGGTGTTCGAGATGACCGGCACCGGCCTGAAGGAGGTGGAGAATCCTTCGGAAATGCTGATCCCCATGCACGAGGCAGGCCTTAGCGGAGCGGCCATCTGCGCTACGCTCGATGGCACCAGGCCCCTCCTCTTCGAGGTCCAGGCCCTGGTGTCCAGCGCCGTATACGGCACTGCCCAGCGCTCCGCCACCGGCTTCGACACCCGCCGTCTGAATATGCTGCTGGCCGTGCTGGAGAAGCGCGCCGGCTTCCACCTCAGCGCCAAGGACGTCTTTCTGAACATGGCCGGCGGGCTGAAAGTAAGCGATCCCGCCGCGGACCTCGCCGTCATCGCCGCAGTGCTCTCATCCAACTTCGACTATTCCCTGCCCGGGGACTCCTGCTTCGCCGGTGAAGTCGGGCTCAGCGGAGAAATCCGCCCCGTCGCCCAGACCGACCGTCGCATAGGCGAAGCCGCCCGCCTCGGCTTCAAAAAGATATTTGTCAGCAGCTTCTCATCCCTGCCGGACAATCTGCCAAAAACCATCAAGGTGGTGAAGGTGGCAGATGTGCCCGCGCTGGTAAAAGCCCTCTTCAAGAATGCGTAAGTTATTGATTATGACCGCGGTGCTGCTTCTTTGCGGCGCCGCGTCTGCTAAAGATTTCAACCCTCGCAAAGTTGTCCTGAACCTTGCGGTAATCAGCGACACGCATGTGAACGGCTACAACACCGTGCCGGCCTACAAGTTCCGCAGCGCCCTGATCCAGGAGCGGGACTATGCAGAAAAATTCGGCGGCCTGGACGGCGTGGTGGTGGTCGGCGACCTTGCGGACAGTCCGGCCTGGGACATCAAGAAATACACCGAGTTCAACGACTGGAAACGCCTCTACCAGAGCGTGTTCAGCCCTAAGGATATGCCTATGGTATTCACCGTCGGCAACCACGATGTCTACCACGAGTGGAGCGAGCGCACCTTCGAAGAAGCGCAGAAGATATACAAGATTCTCGGTCCGGATTATTTCCTTACAGACGTCGATACCCCGGAGATGAGGGATAACTTCGGCTGCCGGCACTGCATTATCGGCGGCTGCCACATCCTCTCCGTCACCCCGGACGGCCGCAACCCGGTCATCTACCCCAAAGAGAGCATAGACTGGCTGGACTCCCAACTCAAGGCAATCACCGAAAAGGAGCCGGAAAAGTACGTGATAGTGATTACCCACGCCATGATCTACGGCACCATCTACGGCAGCCTGCTGGACGACACCTACCCCAAAGGAAAGGGCTACTGGAGCACCAAGGTGCTGACGGATGTGCTGAAAAAGTACCCGCAGGCGGTGGTGTTCGGGGGGCATCTCCATTTCCCCTTGAACGACCCCAGAAGCATCTGGCAGGGGGATTTCACCGTGATGGGCACGGCCTCCACCCGCTATATGGCCATCGATAACGGCGCCTACGACGATATGGGCGGCCTGACCATTATGCGGGACAGGGACGAGTTCTCGCAGGGCTTGCTGCTGCAGTTCGATAAGAAAGGCAATATGCGCGCGGTGCGGATGGATTTTTACAACCAGACCACCATCGGCGAGCCCTGGACCGCCAGGCATCCGGTGAAGGACGGCAGCCATCTGGCAAAATACAACCACCAGGCGATTGCCACCGCCAACAAGGCCCCGGTGCTGAAGGACCTGAAGGCCTTCGGCGGAGAGAACAAGGTGAAGGTGGTGTGGAGTGCGGCCGGGGATGATGAATTCGCTCACACTTACTTCCTGACGGTGAAGGCTTTGCCTGCCGACGGCGGCGAGGGTGCCGTTGTCGCCACCCGCAAGGTGCTGGCGGATTTCTACCGCGCCCCTAAGCCTTCGCAGATGAAAAAGACCTGGACTCGGGATATCAGCCTTGAACCCGGAATGTACGAGGTTAGTCTGTATTGCGTGGATTCCTGGGGCGCCGAAAGCAACGTCCTAACCCAGAAGTTCAAGGTTTTGTAGTTTCTTCACTACCACTTTCCCGATTTTTACCGGCAGCACGAAGTTGATCAGGCCGCCCTCGGCCTTTTTGTCTTTGAGGATGGCGGGGAGGAGTTCTTCGGCCGGGCAGGGGAGTTCCGTCGGAAGGCCGCAGGCCTTTAGGTCTGCTGCTATTCTGTCGGCCAGGCCGGGTTCTTCGGCGATGCCGAGTTTTTCGGAGATGCGTGCGGCCTGCACGATGCCGATCGCAACCGCTTCGCCGTGGGTGAACTTTCCTGGTTTCCACCATTCGATTGCATGGGCAAAGGTATGCCCGAGGTTCAGTTTTCTTCGCAAGCCACCTTCAAACTCATCCTTCTCCACAATCTCCTGCTTTACCCCTGCCGCCAGCTGAATCAGTTTCGTCAGTTCGGATTTGCTACCCCTCACAGTTCTCTCATACGCACCCTTCGGATTCTTGATAATAAAGGTCTTCAGCATTTCCGCCATGCCGCTGCGGAACTCGCGCTCAGGCAGGGTCTCCAGCGTTTCGGGGAAGATGGCGGTGAATTCCGGCTGGCGGATGACGCCGAGGAGGTTCTTGTAGCCGTCCAGATTTACTCCAGTCTTGCCGCCGATGGCCGCATCGATCTGCGATAGGAGTGTGGTGGGGACGTTGGCGTAGCGGATGCCGCGTTTGTAGATGGATGCTGCGAAGCCGGCCATATCCGTCGTTACTCCGCCGCCCACAGCCAGCACCAGCGCATCGCGGTCCGCGCCCTGCTCCATCAGCCAGCGGCATATCTCCAGGACGGTATCGATGGTTTTGTGTGCCTCATCGGCCGTGATGGCCAGGAGAGGATAGCTACCGGCAATCTGCCGCGCAACGCCTTCGACATTCCGGTCGCAAACCACGAAAATGTGCTTGTATTTCTTCAATTCTAATGCAAGTCCTTCCATAACACCTGCAAGTTACGAAAATTTTCTTACCTTTGCAGTCCAATCGCCAGCGAAGCGCACCATCGCCTCGCCCGACACCAGCCCGGATGGCGGAATTGGTAGACGCGCTGGACTCAAAATCCAGTGTCCCTTAAAGACGTGCGGGTTCGATTCCCGCTCTGGGCACAGAAAAACCACTTTGTGGATATCTACAAGGTGGTTTATTGTTTTTAGTGGCACAAAAAGTGGCACGAATTAGGGGGACGGCTTCCTATTTCGCCGCATCGTTTCTTATTCTACGCCGCGAGCCCCCAAAATTACTCGCCTATTTCTCGCCAATTTTTGAAATAGTAATCAACTTATAAATAACTAAATATTAGTTAATTATGGCGGTCCTTGGGTAGTGGCCTAAAACGGCTATTATCCTCTGTAAATACAATCCTTCAAAAACCGCCTACGAACGGATGCGTGAAGGGAATACCCCCTCCCCGTTTTCAAATTCTTTCGGATAACATCTGTTATCCCATCCGTGTTTTTTGGGGACGCAATTGAAAATATGGCGGCGTCAAATGGCCGAGAATAGTCACCCCAAAATTTTTGACTATTGTAGGGACAACTTTATTTTAGGAATGCGGCAGGAAGATACACATTGGGCTTATCCTTCAACGGAGCGAACAATGGGGCCATTTTCTCTACACCTATTTTCGCGTTCTTGCCCAAACCAACTTTCTTAACCAAGAAGGTCTTGTCGGGGTGCTCTTCAACATAGGAGATGAATTCTTTTACATCATTCTTGGTTTCGCTGAAATCCACACCGATTGTTCGGATCGGATACCCTCCTTTCCTTCGCTTTCTGAAGACCTCATAGCCACCATCTTCGTTATTTATACCATCAACAACGCTTTTCCCATAGACGATAATGCAGTCTTGATGCCATTCCTTTGTAACAGGTGGCGTAATGTGCATGCTTTCAAATGTAGTGTGGTCGAATTCATTAATGACCGCCAATAAGTCATCAGAAAGGTATCTTACTGCTTCTTTGGCCATCGACAGAGGAACACCATAATATGCGGCAGCGATGCTGCCGGCCATACAGGCAATTGTATCGCTATCTCCACCATAGGTCAACGCGGTGCGTACGACGCCCTCATAATCATCTCCATTCAAGAAGGCAATGATTGCTACATTGATGGAATTCTCGGCCAACTCCCCATCTCCTTTTCCGAAATGCTCCACCATATCCACAATCTCTTCTTGAGTCATATCAAGGTTGTAGCCAAATTGCTCTTCTATATATGCTTTGATTTCCGCTTTTGATTTCCGCTGTCGCGCAAGATATACTGAAGAAGCAATCGCTTGTGCGCCCTTTATCCCTTCTTTGCTATTGTGCGTGGGGATGGTCGCTTCCTTCGCTATTTTGAGGGTTTCTTCTAATGAATTGGCATAGAACCCCACAGGGCTAATGCGCATTCCACAGCCGTTACCAATACTGCTTAACTGAACATCTTTTGACCCCTTGAGCCATTTGCGAAAACGCTTGCCCCATCCTGCATAGGGATATCTATGAGCCCATTCCCATAAGGAATCAACAAAGGGTTTTTCGTGAAGCAGTGCATCGGCTATTGCAATGGTCAGCACCGAGTCGTCAGTAAATGTGCTATCAGCGCAGAATAGTTTGCACGAATATTTCGGAATCTTCTTCTTGAACTCGTGGCCACTTCCGACGATATCGCCTATAACTGCACCGATTATACCATAAACTCTCTCTCCGTCCTCCGCATGTATGTAGTAACTGAAAAGTGTACCAGTTTCTCGTTTAAAAGTGTACCACCGAGATATGTTGCGAAGGTAACAAAAGTCCGTGATTTTATAACAAGTTATTAAGCATTTTTTGAGTTTCCTTGACACGGTAAGACGCGCC
>JAFZIX010000235.1 GCA_017554135.1 Bacteroidales bacterium
CCCAGTGCGGGAGCTTTCGGCGGTGTTTTCCGCTATCTGCAGCACTACGGACTTGTTTTGGAGGGCCTTGGTCTTGACGATTGTTATCCAGTCGGCCTGGGACTGGGCTTCGATATCCACGCTCGAGCGGGAGGCCAGCTCCAGGGTCTGCGCCTTCGCGCTCAGGGTATACTGATTTTGGAAATCGGCGAGGAAGCCATCCGCCCCGTCCTGCCGTATGGTGACCTTTGCCGTGAGCTTGCCCGACGTGTCGGCGCCCCCGAACGTGAACGGGGTTCCGGCAGGGAGGAAATACGCTGTGGCGCTGACAGGATTCAGGTAGAAGTCGTAGGTGCCGGCGTCAAGCTTCATGTTGCCTCCGTCCTGCCACAGGGGCACTCCGGTGTTGGCGGCGACGACGGTGACCTGGTAGGCCGCATATCCGAAATTGGTCCCCCATCCTCCGTCCCGGCGGAACTTGAATTCGTCGGAAGATGTGACGGTTATGCCGCGGGCCACGTGCCAGGTGCTGTCCGTCTTCATCGCTATATCCCTTGTCCAGGCATCGCCTCCAATGGTGCCTATGACACTCCAAGGGCTGGGCCGGGTGAATTCATCCTTCGGCTCCGCCGTTCCGCCGGAGAAGGTGATAACGCATTCGCGGACGTCGTAGCCGGGGTTGGGGTCCACCGTGAAGTCGTAGGAATTCGTGGTCATTGCCTTCGTGGTCGCCTGCCGGACCCAGGATTCCGAGACCTGGATGTCGAGATCCACGTTCGATGCCGTCTCTATGCTTACGCTGCCGCCATCCGCACCGATTTCATATACGGGCTGGGCGACTATGATCGCATCCTTCTGCATCTGGGTCACCGTCACAGTGGCTTCAATTCCGTGCTCTTCGTTCTTGAAAGATATTTTCCCCTCGCGCGGGTCGTTGCTTTCGTTCGCAGCGGCCTCGAAGGTGTAGCTGTGGGTACTCATGGCCTTGGTGGTGACCTCGCTCAGCCAGTCGGCACCGGCGGTGATGGCCATGCTCACGTCCACGTTGGTGTTGATATCCACCGTGAAGGTGCCGCCACCGGTCCCCACGGGGACGCTATCCGCGGACAGGATGATGGAAGGCGCCGACGCTTCCTGGTAGATGGTCACCTTCTCGCTACCCAGGCTGCTCTTCACCGTGACCGAACTTTCGCGCTTGCGCGTATCCTCATTCTTATCCACGGTGAAGGTGGTGGTCTTGGTGCTCATGGCCTTGGTGGTAGTCTGGTGGATCCAGTCTCCATTTATCTCGAAGACGTAGCTGATGTTGGCTTTGACCTCGATGGTGAAACTGCCGCCATCGGCCCCGAACTGGGTCTTGGACGGAGTCTGGGTAAGGGCATCCTTTTGCTTCTGGGTCACCGTCACGCTTGCTGATGCCTTGCCGCAGGTAAGGCGCACCACAGCGCTGCGGTCGTCGGTGTCCGGATTTGCCTCTGCCGTAACGATGATGTTGCCAGCACCCTTCCCGCCCGAAGCCGGGCTGATGTTCAGCCAGGAACCGCGCTCGTTCGCGAGGGCCGCCGTCCACTCGCCGCTGGCGTTGAAGGAGATGCTTGCCGCTCCTCCCTCGACGGGAATCACTATGCTGTTCTGGGAACTGAGGGTGATGGTGTCTTTCGATGTCGGTTCATCCTGACCCGAGGGGTCCACCTCGGGCTTGGTGCAAGAAAACACAAACAGTAAACCGATCAGGGCGAATGCAAATCCTGTCCTATTCATATACAAGCGCGTTATTATCGGCGCAATGTAATGAATTTCAGCGACTTTGCAAAAATAATTATTTGCCTTGGGCTCCGTCTAGGCCTCGGGCTGTCCTTGATGGGGATGGCTTTCAGCTCGCTTTCGGTGAGGTGGCCGAGGATGCGGCGGACGTGGAGGAGAGCTTCCTCATTGCCGGCGAACCCGCTGCAAAGATACAAATTTTTGCGTTATATTTGTACCCCGGTTTGAATAAATCGGGTATATGAATACTAAGTATATTTTTGTCACGGGAGGCGTGGCATCTTCGTTGGGAAAGGGCATTATAGCCGCATCCCTGGCAAAACTTCTTCAGGCACGCGGGCTGCGTGTAACCATCCAGAAATTCGATCCTTATCTGAACATCGATCCCGGAACGCTGAATCCCTATGAACACGGGGAGTGCTATGTGACGGAAGACGGTGCGGAAACGGACCTTGACCTGGGCCACTATGAGCGTTTCCTGGGCGTCTATACCTCCCAGGCCAACAATGTTACGACCGGGCGCATTTACAACACTGTCATCACAAAGGAACGCGAAGGTGCGTACCTGGGGAAAACAGTACAGATTGTTCCCCACATAACCGACGAAATCAAGCGGCGGATGCTCCTGCTTGGCAAAACCGGGGACTACGACATAATCATAACGGAGGTCGGAGGAACCGTCGGCGATATCGAATCCCTCCCCTTCGTGGAAGCGATGCGCCAACTGCAGTGGGAACTGCCGGAGGAAGACTTCCTTTCCATCCACCTGACTCTTGTGCCTTACCTGAAATCGGCCAAGGAACTTAAAACCAAGCCTACGCAGCACTCTGTGCAGGAACTGCAGTCCATCGGTGTACATCCCGACATAATCGTCTGCCGCACCGAGAAGAATCTCACGCCGGAAATCCGCAGCAAGATCGCCCGGTTCTGCAATGTCAAGCCCGGCCATGTAATCCAGTCCGTAGATGCATGGAGTATCTACCAGGTGCCGCTGAACATGGAAGCGGAAAAACTGGACGAGATGGTGATCCGCAAGTTGGAGATCCCCGGCCTGCCAAAGGCCGACCTGACCCGGCTGAAAGAATTCCTGACCCGCCTTCGCCATCCTAAACACGAGGTGGATATCGCCCTCGTGGGCAAGTATGTAGAACTTCAGGATGCCTACAAGAGCATCCAGGAGAGTTTTGTGCATGCCGGCGCCGCCAACGACTGCAAGGTTCACGTTCACACCATCCACGCCGAGCATATCAACGATGATAGCGCCGAGGACCTGCTGGGCCGGATGGACGGCATCCTGGTAGCGCCCGGATTCGGCGAGAGAGGGCTGGAAGGCAAGATCTGCGCAGTCCGTTATGCCCGCGAACATGGCATCCCGTTCTTCGGCATCTGCCTGGGAATGCAGATGGCCGTGGTGGAATTCGCCCGCAATGTGCTGGGCTATGCCGATGCCGCATCCACCGAAGTGAATCCAAACACCAAGCATCCGGTCATCGACCTGATGGAGGAGCAAAAAGCGCTTACCATGAAGGGACACACCATGCGCCTCGGCGCATATCCGTGCCACCTTGTCAAAGGCACTCTGGCCCACAGTATCTACGGAAAAGATGATATCTCAGAACGCCACCGCCATCGTTATGAATTCAACGACGACTTCCGGGAGGAGTTGGAAAAAGCCGGCTTGAAGGTGAGCGGAGTCAACCCCGACTCCGGGCTGGTGGAGATTGTGGAACTGCCGTCCCATCCCTTCTTCATCGCCGTCCAGTTCCATCCGGAATACAAGAGCACACCGGAGCGTCCTCAACCAATCTTTGTGAGGTTTATTCAGTCTGCACTCATGAAAACTTCCGCCTTGAGGTAATCCAGATTCTCTTTGGCAAAGTCGTAACCTTTCGTGCCGGGCTGGACGAGTTTCAGGTACCTCTCGTACCATTCGATGGCCTGCCGGTAATCTTTCTTCATCTGGTAGCAATAGGCGACGGTGGAGAGGGCCGATATGAATTTGGGGTTGTAGCGGTAGGCTTCTTTGTAGTGGGCGATGGCCTGGTCCCAGGATGACTGCTGCCGATAGTATCCCAGGCCATATTGCCGGTGCAGGCGGGACATCATCGACGGATCCGGCTGAATCATCTCTATCGCCTTGTCCAGCCATGGCTTGACATACTGTTCGAAAGGATAGTGTTCATCCTGTTTCACGGCGGCTATCGAGTAGGCCAGATTCACATCGGTGGAATCTATCTGCCAGGCGGCGAGGAGTTCCTTTTCGGCCCGGTACAACACCTTGGTATGCCAGTAACTCTGGCCAAGATAATAATGGATTGGATAACTGTCGTTGCCTATATCCTCCTGCCGCTGGAATACCTTGATGGCCGGTTCGTAATCCTCTTTCCTGTACAGGGCCAGGCCTTTGAGAGGAGCGATGACGGCATTGTCCGGATCTTCCTTCAGGAAGGGCTCGCTGATGGAGATCGCCCCGGCATAATCCGCCCCGTCGATCAGGATGCCCATCGCTTTAGAAAGGACGGTTTCGTTCATTGGCTTCAGCGCCAGCGACATGCGGTAGTAGCAGAGGGCCGAATCAGGCTTTTCCATCTGCCGGAAGGCATCGCCCACATAACTCACTACGGCGGGGATGGAATCCAGGCGGATCGCTTCCCGCCCGGCCTGGATGCTTTGGGGGTAGGCCCTCAGCCGGAAGTAAGCCTGCATCTGCCGTATTTTGTAGAGGATGTTGTCCGGCTTGAGGCCGGATAGCAGGAAGTAGGTGCCGGCCGCATCCTCATAAGCCCCGCTCTGGAAATGGCAGTCGGCCAGTTCGGCCAGCACATCCTCGTCTATAACCCCAGGCTGCACCAACGCCGAAAGGACCTCTACGGCCTCGTCCGTGCGATAAATGCTTCTCAGGTACCGTGCTCTCGAAAACACGGAATCGCGCTGGGCGGTCTGCGCTCCAAGCGGCACGCAGACCATTAATAATAGCATAATTATGAAGGTCCTTCTCTCCATGATTCGTCTCAAATATAGTGATTATTTTTATTTCGCTAGGCGGGAATATGTTGGACATTTCCACCCAAAGGGGTGGTGTTTAATAGTTTATAATGAGCGATATTTGCAATATTGAATGTAACTAATATACCATAGCATGAAAAAACTGATAATCATTTTCTCGGCCGCACTGCTGGTGTGCAGCACCGCAAACGGTCAGGCACTGCTCCGTAATCTGGGCGAGCGTGCGAAAAATGCAGTAGAGAACAAGATCGGGCAGAATGTAGAGAAATCTATGTCCGGCGTGGTCGACAAGGCCGGCAAGAAAGCCGATGAAAAGATCAATGCCAAAAAGGGAAAGACGCAGGGCGGAGAGACTGCCGGTCAAGCCGGCAGTGACGCTTCCGTCAAACCCGGCGCCGACCGGGTTTCTGCCTGGACTTGCGAGGAGTGCGGAAAGGCCGGCAATACCGGCAAGTTCTGCAGCGACTGCGGTGCCAAGAAACCTGGCGCAGAAGCTGCCAAACCCGCTCCCAAGGCTAATGCCTGGACTTGCGAGGAGTGCGGAAAGGCCGGCAATACTGGTAAGTTCTGCGATGACTGCGGAGCAAAAATGCCTGTAGCAGGAGCTGCGCCCGCGGTTGAGGAAGAAAGACCGGCTCCGAAGGCCGCTCCCAAGCCCGCACCTAAGAAGCAGACGTCCAGCAACTATGCGAAGTCCGACTTTGTGCCGGGAGATGAGATTTTCTTCGAGGATACATTTGAAAATGAGCAGATGGGAGAGTTCCCTGCTCAGTGGGATTTGATGTCCGGTTACGCCGAAGTGGGATCCGTGGACGGACGTAAGGTGATTGCCTTTACGGATGACGGATTTGCCGAAATACAGCCCCTGATGAATGACCAGCAGCACTTCCTGCCAGACGTGTTCACGCTGGAATTCGATATGTATTTGCAGACAGGCGACGGCCTGGGCGGGGACGAACTGGAAATCGCCTTTGGCAACCCGGACCTTCCCAACTGGAACGGCCGCGTTGAGTATGTAGTTGTCTCGTTCCGCGACGACGGCTATTCCCGCTACGGCTGGACCGTTCAAAAGCCTAACGGGGGCGATGACATCACTGGCGAAAAGCTCCTGAGCCTCGACGAGAGCGGCACCCCTCTGAAGGACGGCTGGAATCACTTTGCCTTCTCGTTCAACAAGCGCGCTTTCAAGGGCTATGTGAACGGTGTACGGGTAATGAGCGTACCCACCGCCAAAGTGCCTTCGCATTTCTGGTTCAATCATGGCGGTCAATACAAATATGCCTGCATCTCCAACGTCCGTCTGGCCAAGGGAGCCGTTCCGCTGTATGACCGCCTCTCCAGTGACGGCAAGATCATCACCTATGCCATCACCTTCGAGACCGGCAAGGCCGACCTCAAGCCCGAATCCATGGTGGAAATCAACCGCATTGCCAAGCTGATGCAGGAGAACCCCGGCATTGAATTCGAGGTGCAG
>JAFZIX010000236.1 GCA_017554135.1 Bacteroidales bacterium
GGCCAGTACTTGTTTACCATGAGAGCAACTATATCGGTGCCCCCAGTGCTGCCGCCCTTGCGGATCGTGAGACCGATTCCGACGGCCTCCAGCACACCGGCGATCACCGGCACCATAACCCTGTCGTGCACATAAAGGAAGTTGCCGGGCACCGCCTGAAGGAAGTCCATATTAGCGAATAATTTCAGCGCAAGTGCCTGCATACCAATACAATACAAGGTACGGAAGCCAAAGCCGATACCAAACAGGAACACCGCCAAAACTATCAGCGCGACGTTGATGACCGCATAGGAATAAGATGTAATGATTGCACCGCTGGTGGCATATTCAATGACCGCACATAGACCCATCAGTCCACCTGCCGACATCCCGTTGGGAATCATAAAGCACTCCCATGCGACGGTGACGAAAAGCACACCGATCGTCATCACCAGATAATCGATCAGGATTCCTCCTGCCTTGCTTCTTTTTTTCATTTCAGGACAACGTTGACAATTCTTCCGGGAACGACAATAACTTTAACTATGGTCTGCTCACCAACCCACTTTGATGTCTGCTCCATGGCACGGATCTGCGCTTCTACATCAGCGGGGGCCGCACTCTTGGGCAGATTCACGGTGAATCTTGTCTTACCATTGAAAGACACGGGATAAGTGACACTGTCCTCAACGGTAAGTTCCGGCTTGTATTCGGGGAAAGATGCCACGGTGACGCTGGTCGTATGGCCAAGTTTCTCCCAAAGTTCTTCCGCGATATGCGGCGCGAAGGGGCAGAGAAGCACCACGAGCGGCTCCAGCACCTCACGGGAGCAGCACTTCAGGTCGGTAAGTTCGTTCACCGCAATCATGAAAGCGCTGATGGTGGTGTTGTAGGAGAAGGCTTCGATATCTTCCTGCTCCTTGCCGATCAGTTTATGGAGAGCCTTCAGTTCCGCAGGGCTGGCAGGCTTGTCGCATACGAGGAAATTCTCCCTGTCGTAGTAGAGCCGCCAGAATTTGCGCAGGAACCTGTTCACACCGTCGATTCCCTTGGTATCCCAGGGCTTGCTCTGCTCCACGGGACCGAGGAACATCTCGTAAAGCCTGAGAGTGTCCGCACCGTAGGTTTCGCAGATATCATCCGGATTCACAACGTTGTACATGCTCTTGCTCATCTTCTCCACGGCCCATCCGCAGATGTATTCTCCGTTTTCGAGGATGAACTCGGCATCGTTGTACTCCGGCCGCCATGCCTTGAAGGCTTCAAGGTCGAGTTTGTCGTTATGCACGATGTTGATGTCCACGTGGATTTCGGTGGTATCGTACTTGTCCTTGAGGCCGGACGACACGAACTTGTTGGTGCCGACCACGCGATATACGAAGTTCGAGCGGCCCTGAATCATTCCCTGGTTGACCAATTTGCGGAAAGGTTCATCCTCACACACATAGCCGAGGTCAAAGAGGAACTTGTTCCAGAAGCGAGAGTAGATGAGGTGGCCGGTGGCATGCTCGGTACCACCCACATACAGGTCCACATTCCTCCAGTATTTATCCGCCGGTGCACTCACGAGTTCCTCGGAATTATGAGGATCCATATAACGGAGATAATAGGCGCTGGAGCCTGCGAATCCCGGCATGGTGCTGGTCTCCAGCGGATGACCCTTATAGTTCCAGTCCTTCGCGCGGGCAAGGGGTGCCTCGCCGTTCTTGGACTTGTAGGACTCAATTTCGGGCAGTTCCAGTGGCAGTTTTTCATCCGGAATGGGAGTTGCGATTCCATCCTTATAGTAGATAGGGAACGGCTCGCCCCAGTAACGCTGGCGGGAGAAGATGGCGTCGCGCAAGCGGTAGTTGGTCTTGCGCCTGCCGAGCCCGTGGGCCTCAACATAATCCTTGGCGGCCTCGATCGCCTCCTTCACGTTCATCCCGTTCAGGAATCCGGAGTTGATCATGATGCCTTCCTTGGCATCAAAACTCTGCTCGCTCACATCCGCACCTTCGATGAGGGGGATAATGGGCAGGCCGAACTTCTTCGCGAAGGCATAGTCGCGGCTGTCGTGCGCCGGAACTGCCATGATGGCGCCGGTGCCATAGCCTGCCAGCACGTACTCGGATATCCAGATGGGCACTTTCTCCCCGGTGAGAGGATTGATGCCGTAGGAGCCTGAAAAAACACCGGTCACGGATTTGGTCTCGGCGATACGCTCGCGCTCTGTCTTCTTCTTGACTTCCTTGATATAAGCCTCAACCGCTTCCTTCTGTTCGGGAGTGGTGAGTTCATCCACCAGTTCACTCTCGGGAGCGAGCACCATGAAGGTCACGCCGAACACGGTGTCCGCACGGGTGGTAAAGATGGTTATGGGCTTGTGGACATCGCCGCACACGGTATCAAACACCATTTCGGTGCCCTCGCTGCGGCCAATCCAGTTGCGCTGCATCTCCTTGAGCGAATCAGTCCAGTCCAGACTGTCGAGGCTGTCCAGCAGCCTGCCGGCATAAGCGGATACGCGCAACTGCCACTGCGTCATTTTCTTCTGCTCCACAGGGAAGCCGCCACGCACGGAAAGGCCGTCCTTGACCTCGTCATTGGCGAGCACGGTGCCCAGCCCTTCGCACCAGTTAACTGATGTTTCTCCCTGATATGCAATGCGATAGCGCATCAGGATGTCGGCTTTTTCTTTTTCAGAGGCCTTCTTCCATGCCTCTGGCGTGATGTCGTCGTAGCCTGTGGTCTCAAACTTGGAGATAAGTTCGTTTATAGGGCGTGCCTTATCCATCTGGGGATCGTACCAGCTCTTGAACATACGCAGGAAAGCCCACTGCGTCCACTTATAGTAGTCGGGGTCGCAGGTGCGGAAAGAACGGTCCCAGTCGAAAGAGAAGCCGATGCGGTCCAATTGGCTGCGGTAGCGGGCCACATTTTCTGTCGTGGTCTTCTCCGGATGCTGGCCGGTCTGGATAGCATACTGCTCTGCGGGCAGCCCGAAGGCGTCGTATCCCATAGGATGCAGCACGTTGAAGCCCTTCAGGCGCTTGTAGCGGGCATATATGTCGCTGGCGATGTAGCCCAGCGGATGCCCCACGTGAAGCCCTGCCCCGGAGGGATAAGGGAACATATCCAGAACATAGAACTTGGGCTTGGAAGGATCCTCTACAGTCTTGTAGGTCTTTTCTTCCGCCCAGCGCTTCTGCCATTTCTTCTCAATCTTTCTGAAATCGTAATCCATATATCTATTTCTTTGCTTTTTTCAGTTTGAACTCGATGTAAAGCGACAACTGGCTCCGCACCGGTTTTCCGTTCATCAGGCCCGGTTTCCAGTCCGGAGACGCCTCTATCACTCGAATCGCTTCGTTGTCCAGCGATGGATGCACGCCCTTCACCACCTGCACGTCCCGCACCTTTCCTTTTTCATCTATCACGAAACTCACCTGAACTCTGCCGCGTATGCCATTGTCGATTGCGTACTGGGGATATCTTAGATAAACATAAACCCAGCGACTGAGGAAGAAGGAAGGATCTGAAACACCGAAGAAAGAGGGTTTTGTATCGCAGTCGCCGAAGGCCACCAGGGGAACACCGGATTCATCAGTGTCCGGCCGGAACCTCGGGGCGTTTCCGTTTGCGAGAGTCAGGCAGAAATTGTACATGTATTCGCACTGACGAGTCATTTCCTCGTATTCCAGAGGATCCGTACCGCTCCTGTAAATCTTTCCCGGCTCCGCCGTGGTGAAAAAGACGAAAGGCTTCTCCATCGCATAGAACGACCTGTGGTCCGATACCCCCGGCTCCGCCGTCGTTATGACGGGGCGGACGGGCTGGAGCGTGGTGGACAGGGCATTAAGTATGTGATTCATATCTGCATTGGAAGCAGAGTACACGAAAAGACCGCGATTGGGATTATCGAAAAGGTCGAGATTCACATAGGCGTCTATCCTGCCGACTTCAGGGAAAGCGCGATTCAGGAAATACCAGGAACCTGCATTGGCATCCGAAGATCCGCCGAAGGCAGCCACGATTACAGAACGTGAAAGCAGAACCCTGTTAGTACTGATTTTTTCGGCGAGATGCATCAAGGCAGAGAGCCCGCTGGCATTGGATCCGGCCAGACGCGTGCCAATCACTATATAGCGGTTACGCATCTGCTTTTCATAGCCGGGAATCCAGCCTATAACATTGCGGAATGTGGCCGTATCTCCATTTTCCCGACGGATTCCGAAAGAAGTATAATCTGAACTCTCGTAGAGTTCTATTCCTCCGGCGGCAAGCCTGCGGGAAACGAATTCAGCCAGGGCGTCCTCCCCTTTCAAGGCGGATAGCGAATCCGCAGTGTTGCGCAGATTCAGGGCTTCTTCGCCGGCATATAGTTCCGAGTAGCCCTGGGCGCCGGCGGACAGGACCAGAATCAAAGTGATAGCAATAATAAAAAGACGCTTCATCGCTTAATCATTTACAAGAATCCATACATCCTTGGGGCAGAACTGTTCGCTGCGCACCTTCTGTAGATTATCCCATAAATGTGCCAAAGAGTCGGTGCCGGCCACTCCCACGGCGGTAAAACCATTCCCGTAGGGTATCTTTTCCACGGCGTAACCGGCATTGCTTATCTTGGAGGCCAGCCAGGCGGCGTTGTCGGCATTTGAAAAAGCGCCGACAATTATATAATAGCGATTACTGAGCTTCAGGGTATTCACCCTGCGCAGACTCGAAGCAGAAAGGAACATTTCTCCGGATTCCTTGATCCTGTCCAGCAGTGCGAGGGAATCGGCCTTGGCCTTCTCTATGCGGCTCAGGGAGTCCATACGGGCCTGGTGGGCCGCTTCTTCACGCTGGATCAGTTCCCGCTTTGCAGCGATCTCGTCCGATGTAGGCCTGCCGGCCAGCCTGCGGAAAGAATCGCAGGACTGAAGTGTGGAAACACCCAGTGCGACAAGCAGAAAAACCGAAATGAACCTTCCTTTAATCATAACTTGCAAATATAGAAAAAACTGTCAGTCCTGTGCATCGAAGGCTTTCACAATTTTACTCACCAAAGGATGACGAACAATGTCGCGGTCGTCGAAGAAAATGGTGGCCACTCCCTTAAGATTCTTCACCAGGTCTATACCTTTCAGCAGTCCTGAATCCTCCCTGCGGGGAAGGTCTATCTGCGTTGCATCCCCGGTGACGATGAATTTCGCATTGGTGCCCATTCGCGTCAGGAACATCTTCAACTGGCCCATATTGGTATTCTGAGCCTCGTCCAGAATAACGCAGGCACCGTCGAGCGTGCGACCGCGCATATAGGCAAGCGGAGCGATCTGGATCGTGCCGCCGGCTATGAACTCCTGCAGTTTGCGGGAAGGAATCATATCCCCGAGAGCATCATAAAGCGGCTGGAGATAGGGATCCAGCTTGTCCTTCAGGTCTCCGGGAAGAAAACCCAGCCTCTCCCCTGCCTCTACCGCAGGACGGGTGAGGATGATGCGGCGTACCTCACGGTTCTTGAGAGCACGCACCGCAAGAGCGATGGCAATATAGGTTTTACCTGTTCCTGCAGGGCCCACGGCAAACACCAGATCATTGTTGAAGTAGGCCTTTACCATCTTTTCCTGATTGGCATTGCGGGCACGTATGGCCTTCCCCTCATTGGTATGCACTATCACCGCATTCCCATGTTCTGCCAGGACGGACGACGAAGAACGCCCCGCAAAGAGGTCTTCCACATCATAAACGGTAAGATTCAGTTTGTGCTTACGGATAGACACAAGTTGGGCGAACTTGGATTCGAAGTCGTTGAGTTTGGCCTCGTCCCCCTCTATCTGTATCTCATTCCCCTTGCCGGAAACTTCCAGGCCGGGATAATAGGTGCAGAACTCGTTCAGGATGCGATTGCCTGGACCCAGTATGCTTACCGGGTCCGAAGTGTCCAATGTAATGGTTTTCTTCATTCTATTCCAGTGACTACTCTGACTCTTTCAAGAGTCTCGGTCATATTGTCGTAATCGGACTTGTCCAGCCAGTCGTCTCTCCTGCCCAACTGATCTGCAACCACTACCGTACGGAAACCATCTGTCTTTTTTCCGGGCAGGGTGCACCAGAGGAAGTGAAGTTGCGGCTCCAGCACACTCTTTTCTCCGCTCCCCTTATGCATCACAAGACGAAGCACCGCGGCAAGTTCCAGGCGGGTATTGGTCGCGCTCATATTGGAAACCGCATTCCCAAGCGAATACACAACCGGCACCCCCTTGATATGGGTAGTATCCTGCACCACGTGGGGATGTGCGCCTATGATGGCATCGGCTCCCTGTTCTACCAGCCATTCCGCCCATTCCTGCTGCGAGGCATTATGCTTCAAGACATATTCCTCGCCCCAGTGCGGTAGAACTATCACAAAATCAGCCTTATCCCTTGCGCGCCCCATCTGCCTGGCAATCTCATCCTTGTTCATCCTGCTCACCTTGGGATACTCACGGGAAGCACCGAGATTGGTGCCGTAAGTGAAGTTCACAAGAGCGATCCTGATGCCCTTGACGGGGACAATAAGAGGATTGTTTTGCAGGTATTGATCCTCGTCCAGACCACTGCCGGCAAAGCGGCCATATTGTTTCACAGTACGTTCCAACCCCTCGGTTCCCTTGTCCAGGATGTGATTGTTTGCTGTCAGGAGCACATCCACTCCTGCATCCATAATACTGGAAAGATAGCCATCCGGAGCGCTGAAAGCGGGGTACCCGGTAAAGGGTGGCCCCGCAAGCGTAAACTCAGCATTGGCTATCGCCAGGTCCGCCTCCGAAAGGAGCGGTTTCAAATCTTCCAGGAATAATGAGTGGTCGTATTGCAGTTGCCTGCTGTGCATCATCACATCTCCGATGATGCAAATGCTCACAGTATCGGCAGCAGCAACGCCCGAACTTCATTTCCCGTTGGCAACGATCTCGCTGAACTTCTCGTATTTGGCCTGATACTCCGGATCGTCACGGAAACGGAAGCAGGCATTCTTGATGTATTCGGCGATGGAAAGTTTGATCTCCTTGTCCTTGGTAATCTCATAACCCTTCTCGAAAGGATCGATGGCGGCTTTCAAAGTCTTGTCGTATTCCTCGACAAGAGCCTCGTATTTCCTGTCGTCCATTTCGAAAGAAGCCTTCTCCTGAACCTCAACAGCATGATTGTAGAGATACACACCCTTTCCAATGTAGCCATACTCGTAGTCAGGATTGACCTCGGCGCAATGATCATATGCGGCGAATGCCTCATCTACCTGAGGAGGATCCATCTTCAGACGGATATTACCCTCGACATACCAGAGAGATGCATTGTTGGGCTCATTCTGCTTTGCAACATCGAGGAGTTCGAAGAGACGGTCGGTGCTGCCACCGGAAGTGGTGTAGTAGTTGATGAGACCAATGAGAATGCTCTGGCTCTTGGGATAGTTCACGAAACCATCCTCAAGATACTTGACGGAGAGTTCCTTATCGCCATCCTTCTCGGCAATCGTGGAGAGACGTGCGTAAACATCACCGTCGTCGCCATAGTAATTATTGTCGAGGCACTTGATGAAATATCCCTTGGCCCTGTCGGTATTGCCGGCAATCCAGGCGGTAAGACCTGCATTGTAGAGGGCATTGGTATCCAACTGGGAATAAGGGGCGAGTTCAGACATTTCTGCCGCAGCACCGAAGAGTTCGGAAGACTTGGCATAGTCCTGGAGCTGATAAGCAGCCACTGCATCATTGGAATATTTGTCATGAATGATTCCAAGAGCCTCGGCGATATCCTTGGTCTTCTTGCCCTTGACATCAAGCTCATGAGCCTTGCGGTAAGCCTTTACGGCCTCACCGAGAGCGTCTTCCACTGCCGGTTTTGTAGTCACGATGGAGGCCAGGCGACCGCCGGAGAAATAGTAATCGGCTGTTTCGAAGTGCTGGACGGTCATGGGCTGACCCTGAACCTGTACAGTTTCTACACTGAGGGGCTTTACGCCGGACATAAGGAGTTGGAGATCAGCTTCAGCGGCACCAACATAACCATTACCCTGAACGGCATTGTAAGCCTCGACATATGTCTGGCCCAGTTTGAGCCAGGTGGCCATATTGGCAGCTTTCTTTTCGTTGAGAGTTGCAGCCTTTGCGGCGGCGACTTTCTTTGCAGCAGCCTCAGCATCCTTCGCCTGCTGTGCGTTTGCAACCTGGACCGATGCCAGAAGTGCAAGTGCGAAAATAATCTTTTTCATATCAGTTAACGTTAGTAATTATTCGGTTTCAGGAGTGGTATCTGCAGTTTCCGTGCCAACTGCTTCTTCCTCAGGCTCCTCATCGTTCTTGGCAACCACCGAAACGGCGGAGATTGCGTCCCCTTCACGCAGGCTGATAAGCTTCACACCCTGGGTGGCACGGCCGGCCACACGGGTATCGGAAACGGCCATGCGGATGGTGAGTCCGGAACGGTTGATTATCATGAGGTCGTCGTTCTCGGTAACGTTCTTGATGGCCACCAGACTACCGGTCTTTTCGGTAATGTTGATGGTCTTGACGCCTTTGACGCCTCTGGAGGTAAGCCTGTAGTCTTCAGGGTCGGAACGTTTGCCGAATCCATGTTCACTCACGACCATGATGGTCTGCTCGGAAGCATTCTCGCGGTTGGGATCGTAGGTGAGCACGCCGATGGCTTCGTCGTCCCCTACCAGATTGATACCCTTCACGCCGGATGCGCCGCGGCCCATGTCGCGGACGGTATTCTCGTTGAAGCGCACGCAGTAGCCGTTGCGGCCGGCAATCATTATCTGCTCGTTGCCGTTGGTGAGCACGGCATCCAGGAGAGCATCACCCTCACGAATGGTAAGGGCCTTGATACCCTTGTTGCGGCTGCGCTTGTTGGAATAATCCTCCAGACTGGTCTTCTTGATGATACCCTTCTTGGTGACGAGAGTCACAAAGTGGCTCTGCACGTATTCGGGATCTTCGATCTTGGCGGCATTCAGATAGGTGCGGATGCTGTCGTCCTGCTCAATCGCGAGCAGGTTCTGAACCGCACGGCCCTTGGATGCACGCACGCCCTCGGGCAGTTCATATACCTTCATGCGGTAGCACATGCCTTTCTCCGTGAAGAAGAGCATGGTGGAGTGCATATTGGCAACGTAGATATGCTCGATGAAGTCTTCCTCGCGCGTGGCGCCGCCCTTCTTGCCCACGCCGCCGCGGGCCTGGGTGCGGAACTCGGTGAGAGCGGTGCGCTTGATGTAGCCGAGATGGGAGATGGTGATGACCACGTCTTCGTCGGCATAGAAGTCTTCGGGATTGAACTCGTCCGCGCTCATGGTGATTTCGCTGCGGCGGGCATCGCCATACTTCGCCTTCATCTCCTGACACTCGTCCTTGACGATCTGGAGTTGGAGGGCATCGCTGCCGAGGATTTCGATGCAGCGGGCGATGAACTTCTCGAGTTCTTCGTATTCCGCCTGGAGTTTCTCGCGCTCGAGGCCGGTGAGTTGGCGGAGACGCATCTCCACGATTGCCTGGGCCTGGACCTCGGTGAAGCCGAACTTGGCCACGAGCCCGTCACGGGCCTCGTCCACACTCTTGGATGCGCGGATGTGCGCAATGATTTCATCGATGATGTCGATGGCCTTGAGCAGGCCTTCGAGGATATGGGCGCGCTTCTGGGCTTTTTCGAGTTCGAACTTGGTGCGGCGCACCACCACCTCATGACGGAAGTCGACGAAATTCGCAATAATCTCCTTGAGGGAGAGGGTGCGGGGACGGCCCTTCACCAGGGCGACGTTGTTGATGGCAAAACTAGACTGCAGAGGAGTATACTTGAAGAGAGTGTTCAGCACCACGTTGGTGTTGGCTCCCTGCTTTACGCGGAAGATGACGCGGACGCCCTCGCGGGAAGTCTCGTCGTTCATATAGGTGATGCCCTCGATCTTCTTGTCTTCCACCATGGAAGCGATGCGCTCGAGCATCTCCTTCTTGTTGACCATATAAGGGATCTCGGTGACGACTATGGTCTCCTGGCCGCGGTCGTTCACTTCGATATCGGTCTTTGCGCGGATGACCACGCGGCCGCGGCCGGTGGTGTATGCGTCCACGATGCCCTGGCGGCCTATGATGATGCCCCCGGTCGGGAAGTCGGGGCCCTTGATGTGCTGCATCAGGCCTTCCACGTCGATGTCGGGATTATCGATATAGGCGCAGATGGCATCGCAGCATTCACCGAGGTTGTGGGGCGCCATGTTGGTGGCCATACCCACGGCGATGCCAGATGATCCGTTCAGCAGCAGCAAAGGCAGTTTGGTGGGGAGCACGGTAGGCTCTTCTATCGAATCGTCGAAGTTGAGCGTCATATCCACCGTGTTCTTGTCGATATCGGAAATAACGTCTTCCGACATCTTCTCCAGTTTTGCCTCGGTATATCGCATTGCGGCGACGGGATCTCCGTCCATGCTGCCGAAGTTACCCTGGCCATAAACCAGCGGGTAACGCTGGTTCCAACTCTGCGCCAGACGCGCCATGGCGTCATAAACGGAGCTATCCCCGTGCGGATGGAACTTACCCAGCACTTCACCGACGATACGGGCTGATTTCTTGGTCTGGCCGCCATAAGAAAGGCCCAGGCCGTCCATTCCGAAGAGAACCCTGCGCTGCACCGGTTTCAGACCGTCGCGCACGTCCGGGAGAGCACGCGAAACAATGACGGACATCGAATAGTCGATGTACGCGCTCCGCATCTCATGATCGATCTCCACAGGCTCAATGTAACCGTGATTCACTTCGTTGATATTTCCCTCACTGTCCATATTATTTCTTTAAAATTTCATGCTTGTTTATAAACACGCAAATTTAACAAAAATATTCGATTTAATTGCTATTTTTGCAAGCAAATAACAGGCTCCCGAATGAAGATTTCCAAAGAATTTGACGCCATCGTCGGATTTGCCCGCGAAGAGGCGATGAGAACCGGCAGTTTCAGCATCGAGGCGGACCATCTTTTCCTCGGAATACTGCGCCACGGAAGCAATTCCGCGGTGGAAGCAATGCGTGTTTCGGGCATCGACACGGCGGACTGCAAACGCGAAATCGACACTCTTATCTTCCACGACATGGGCATACCCTACGGCCGCGAAGATGATGTGCGACTCGGGCGCGAAGGGAGCAACACCGTGAGTCTTGCCATAGCCGAGGCCATTGCAGATGGAGCGGAGGAAACCGGAGCCATCCACCTGCTCAAAGCCATCTGCAAGCAGGACAAATCCCACAGCAGCGAATATCTCCGCAGGCGCGGCTTGAACAGCAGCAGTTTCAGCCTCCGCAAGATAGACGGGCAGAAGCAGGAACAGCCTTCTTTGAGCAGAAAGGAAATCGCCATTCTGCTCTCCACCATCAATCTCAACACGAATAAAACAATTGTCAGCTGATGAAACGATACATCCTGATCCTTTTGCTTGCGCTGACGAGCGTGGCGGCCACGGCACAACAGAATGTCCGCATTAACGTAAGCCCTTCCGGAGAATACCTCTTCGCCCAGAGGGACACCTGCCAGTTGTTCATGTCCGTATATGATCCCATAGAAGGAAGCGTCACGTCCATCAACGGCAAGCAGAAACCCACCATCCTCTTCATGTTCGGGGGCGGATTCATAATGGGAGACCGCAACGACCGTTCATACCTTCCATGGTTCCACCGCTATAACGAAAACGGCTACCGTGTGATCACGATAGATTACCGTCTGGGGCTCAAAGGCGCCGGGAATATCGGCCTGAAAAGTATAGACGTTGTCTACAATGCCATCCAGATTGGTATAGAGGACCTTTTCTCCGCCACCGCTTTCATAATCGACAATGCCGAAGCCCTTGGAGTGGACCCCTCCAACATAGTCATCAGCGGCTCTTCTGCCGGAGCCATGATAGTGATGCAGGCGGAGTGGCATCTTTGCAACCGCAGCGGCCATGCCGGGATGCTGCCCAAAGATTTCCGTTATGCCGGAGTCATGCCTTTCTCCGGGTCCATTTTTTCCCGGGAGGGCAAGATCCGCTACTCCGTGGAACCGGCCCCTACACTGTTCTTCCACGGCACCAACGACAAGATCGTGAATTACAATAAACTCGTCCTCTTCAAGAACCGCATAGAAGGTGCCAATGCCCTGGCAAAGACTTTTGAAAAGAACGGGTATAACTATAACATTTACCGTTTCAAAGGCAACCAACACGAGATTGCCGCCGCTTTCCTGCGCACTTTCGAAGAACAGATCCGCTTCCTGGAAACCAACGTGATGAAGGGAGAAAAAAGGATCGTGGACGCGACGGTCAACGATCCTTCTATCAAAGTCTGGGGAGTTAATTCCACCAGAGATATCTACAAAAACAACTAGGCTGTAAGTTTGTCCAGCACCAGTTTCACAAGTTCGTTCACGCGAGGCTTGTAGTCGGTGTTGGCATCCTTCAAATAGCGGTGTGCGATGGCTGCGCAGACGGTGATGGCATCGTGGCCGAGTTTCGCGGCCATTCCGGCAAGGGCCGAACTCTCCATCTCGAAATTGGTGATCTTGTAGCCTTTGTACTCGAACTTCTCGAAGTCTTCCAGCATGTTGGGCATTGCAAGACCCTGGCGCACAACGCGTCCCTGGGGCCCGTAGAAGCCGGATGCGGAGACCGTCATACCTTTGACGGTGCAATCCTTGAAAAGATCGATCAGGCGCTCCGATGCGCGCACGAAATAAGGATCCGGCAGATGCTTGTCCCAATGCACGGCCTTCTTGAAAGCCTCCTCGAAGTCGAGCAGAGCGATTTCATCGCGGCCTTCGTACCAGTTCATCAGGCCGTCGCAGCCTACCGAGATGTGGCTGAGGATAAACGAGCCGAGAGGAATTTCGGGCTGGATAGCGCCGCAGGTGCCGATACGCACCACGGTAAGGGTCTTGTGTTCCGGCTTGACCTCGCGCGTCTTGAAATCCACGTTCGCAAGAGCATCGAGTTCAGTCATAACGATGTCGATATTGTCGCAGCCGATACCATGGGAGAGAGCAGTCACGCGCTTGCCGTGATAGAGACCCGTTGCAAATGCGAATTCTCGGGACTGGCCCCTGGCCTCGATGCTGTCGAAGAGGGGCTCGAACATCTTCACGCGGTCAGGATCGCCGAAAACAATGACAGTATCGGCAAGCTCCTCAGGCTTGATGTGGATGTGGAATGCCGATCCGTCGGCATTGATAATGAGTTCAGATTCAGGTATTCTCATAATTCAGTGCTATTATTTGCGTTTGGAAGCGCGCAAGCGGGAAGCGCTGCGCACCAGTAGTTCGTCTTTAAGTATGGCCTTCGCTGCCAGGAAATCGAGGATTGCGGCCACCACGGGGAAAACCGAAGTCATTGTCAGGGATGGCCTGGGATCCGCAGTCAGGTAAGAAACTATCATCCACGCCTGCAGCCCAAGCAGAAGCAGGGCCGCAAGACCGGAAAGGCGCATCTGCAACACCCGGGATTTAAGCGCCACTATTGCCAGCAACTGGCAGGCCAGGGCCAGGCTGAACAGGATAATGAATCCGGTTCCGTAAGGCTGGAAATACATCGCGACCAGAAGCCCCGAGGCAATCAGTAAATAAAGAGTCTGTATTCTCTGCCACATATGCTATCTTTCATTGAACTTGGACAGCACCAGTGCCTCGTAGGTCTTGGACACCGGCACATCTCCGATACTGTCTATGCCAAGGTCCACATAGTAGCCATCCTTTTCTTTGTGGAGGACCTGCACCTTGGCCATGTTGATAATGTATTTGCGATGGCAGCGCATCAGGTCGCTGCCCTCGAAACTCTCTTCCACCGTCTTCAGGCGGCAGCGCAACATATACTGCTTGATGCTGCCGGTGTAATCCTGATACCACACCTTGATGTAGTTGTCGTCCGATTCTATGTAGTAGATATTCTTGAGCCGGACGCTCAATTTCATGCCGCCTTCATTGTCGGTAAGGGTGATAACCTTCTCGTCCGGAGACGATATGACGGTATCGGACACCACTCCGCTCATATTCATGAGTCTCACTGTCTTGATGCTCTTGCGCCACGCCAGCAGCACAATCAGCACAAAGGATACCAGCGCCAGTGAAAGCGCCGCCAGAACCAGCGAGACTATGGCTACGGCTTTCATTATTCCCCGGCTTCCTTGAGGCGTTCAGCGTTTTCAGCAACCTGCAACTGGTCTATGCACTCCCGGATATCACCGTCCATGAAGGCGGGAAGGTTGTACATGGTCCAGTTGATACGATGGTCCGTAACGCGGGACTGAGGATAGTTGTAGGTGCGTATCTTGGCGGAACGGTCTCCCGTGGAAACCATGGTCTTGCGTTTTGCAGCGATGCCGTCCAGATACTTCTGATGCTCCATATTGTAGAGTCGCGTGCGAAGTTCCTCCATGGCGCGCCCGGCGTTCTTGATCTGCGAACGCTCTTCCTGGCACTGCACCACTATTCCCGAAGGGATATGGGTGAGGCGGACTGCGGAATAGGTGGTGTTCACCCCCTGGCCGCCGGGGCCGGATGCGCAGAAAAGGTCCTTGCGGATGTCCGCAGGGTTGATCTCGATATCGAACTCACCTGCCTCGGGGAAGACCGCCACAGATGCCGCGGAAGTCTGGATGCGGCCCTGGGTTTCGGTCTGGGGCACGCGCTGGACGCGGTGCACACCGGATTCATACTTCATGATGCCATAGACTCCGTCGCCGCCGGAAAGTTTGAAAACCACCTGCTTGAAGCCGCCGGATGTGCCGGGAGCCTGGTCGGTAATCTCCAACTTCCAGCCCATGCTCTCGGCAAAATGCTGATACATGCGGAAGAGGTCGCCCGCGAAGATGGCGGCTTCGTCGCCGCCGGTGCCGCCGCGGATTTCCACAAGGGCATTCTTGCTATCGTCAGGATCCGCAGGAATCAGGAGCAGTTTGATGTTCTGCTCTATGTCCGGAATCTGCGCTTCGATTTCGTTTATCTCATCTCTGGCCATCTCCTTCAGTTCCGGATCGCTTTCATTCATGAAAATATCCTTTGCAGAGGCCAGGTTGTCCAGTTTCTTCTTGTAGTCGAGTCCGGCTTTGATGATGGGCTCGAGTTCCTTGTAATCCTTGTTGAGTTGCACGTACTTCTTCATATCCGACATCACGTCGGGGCTGGACAACTGCTCCTGCAACGAAGCGAATTTGTCCTGCAACGAAAGTACTTTCTCCAGCAATTTACTGTCTGCCATAAAAATCAGTCTCCTATCTTCTTGATATAGCAACGGCGGCGCATGAACGGCTCATGTTCGTAACTGTTCCAGATATTCACCGCGCTGTTGCTTTCTATCTGGGGGTTGGAAATTGCCCAGCGCATGCCAACCCTGATGGCCTTGTCGGCCATTTCCTTGTAATATACGGCGGACACAC
>JAFZIX010000021.1 GCA_017554135.1 Bacteroidales bacterium
GTAGGGTTCTTGTTGCCGAATGCGGTGATGGACGGGGCCATCTTCATAAGGCCGGCTATCGCCCTCAAGGCATATTCAGAGAGGGTGCCGTCGTGGCCCAGAGTGACATTGCGGCCGTGCTTGGTCAGCCTCATATGGATATGCATTCCACTGCCCGCCTTGCCCACGGTGATCTTGGGGGCAAAGGATACGTCAAGGCCACGCTTGTAGGCCAGGTTGCGGATGACCCACTTGGCCAGCAGCAGCTGGTCGGCGGCGGTGTCCAGCGGATTGGGCAGGAACTCTATCTCGTTCTGCTCGTATATCTTGCCGTCCAGGGTAAAATTGCCCACTTCGCTGTGGCCGTATTTTATCTGGCCGCCGGTTTTGGCAACGTGGTCCATGCATTCACGGCGGAAGTCGTTCAGTTTGGCAAAGGGCTCGGACTCATGGTAACCTTTCTGGTCGGTTGCGGGGAAAAGTTTGTCTTCATCCGTAATCACGTAGTATTCCAGTTCTCCCATGGCCTCGAACTGCATCCCGGTAGATGCCTCGAAGGCTTTTTCGGCCCTCATGAGGGTGGCGTGGGGGCCGCAGTCGAAGGGCTCTCCGCTTTTGTCGTAGAAGTCGCAGAGCATACAGAGCGTAGGAATCTCGTTGAAAGGATCCACAAACGCCGTGCGGTAGCGGGGGATTACGTAAAGGTCACTGTTCCCGGCCTCTATGAATGAAGGGAAAAGGCTGGAGCCGTCCACCCTCTCTCCTTCCGTTAGGATGGTCTCTGCGTATGCCAGGCTGTTGACGGTGAAATTCAGGGTTTTCACCCTGCCGTCCTCGGCGGGATACATGAAGTCAACCATACGGATGCCTTTTTCAGTGATGAATCTGAGTAAGTCGGCCCTGGTGAACTCTGCGGGCCGTTTCTGAAGGTAGGAGACTACCTCGTTAGGGTTAAGTGCTATTAATTTGTCCATTGTGTGATCTTGGGAATACAAAGATACCAAAAAATTGCTAACTTTGTTCACATCATGTAAACTCCTCTATTATGAAAAGAATCCTTGCATTAGCAGCATTGCTGCTCACCTCTGTTTCCCTTTTTGCCGCAAAACCCATGAAGGTTGTAGACGGCAGCCTGGCTGTCCTTAAAGAAAATGCCAAAGCCACTTGGAAGATAGACCTGTCCAAGGCTGTCTTTGAAAAGGACGGAGATTTCAAAACCTGGTGCGGTGCAGATTACAATGATCGCGTCAAAATCATGAACGACACCTTCTTTGCATCGTTCAACAAGTATTCCGAAGGCCTCAAGCTTGTAGATAAGGGCAAAGCTCCCTACAAAGTGGTTCTGAAAGTTAGGGAATTCGAGCGCAAGCTTGGTGGTATGATGGGCAGCGCCTACATCAAAGTATATGGAGACCTTGAGGTAATCAATGTCGCAACCGGCAAAGTGGAGCTCAAGGTGGAACTGGACGGCCAGGGCGGCGCCCCGGACTTCGTAGAAACGGAGCGCTTCGGCAAAACCATGGACTGGCTCTGCATGGGACTCTTCAAACTGAAGAAGTAGCCTTATCGTCTGCCCTTACTTTGTGGTCAAGGTTACTTTGAGGCTGTTTTTGTCGTTGGAATTGAAACTGCGCAATTCATCTTTGTGCCAGTAATCACTAACCGAGCTTCCCAGATCATCATGACATTTATAATAGTGACTGCCATTTATAGTCATTCCTAGCGGGACATCTTCTCCTTTAAGGGAGAATTCATAGGTTTTGTTTCCATCGCTCCTTTTGGTGAATGGAATATCCACGCCGCTGAAATTCATGAGATCGATTACGTCCCAATAATCACCGTCGCTGCCCGCATAATTGGGTGTTTCCTTGCGGTTTTTCTTACACTCAGCAGAGTGGATGATATAAGTTTCTGGGTTGGCGGGATTGCCAGCCGTGAAGGTAATGGTCATTTGCAACACGTCATGGCCTTTCCAGGGACCGTCTTCATAACTGAAATCATCATCCGATTCTTGATAAGCCGTAATGACGTAGACTCCGGAATCCTGCCTCATACTTACAGTCCCGGAAACTGAGACTCCTCCGCTGTAAGAGTCGTTATTGATAGATCCGGATTCGCCATTGGAATCGGACCATGAAGAGGTGGCATCTTGAAACCAGAAACTGGCCGATGCTCTTGCAAAACTTCCGACGCCTGTCCCTGCGGCCTGGACTATCCGTACCGGGAACTTGACTTTCTGATCCTCGGTGGGATTCTCCTCGTTGGTTAGGTAGCAGATGACCTCTCCTTCTCGTTGTGCCCCAGTGTTTGGCTGGACGGTGATACCTATACTGCCGCCTCCCTCCAGGTTGGCCTTGATCCAGTTCTTGTATTCGTTGCTGACGAAATAACCGTATTTTGTAAATGTGTTGGATGTCAGCTTGACGGTCTGCTTTCCACCCTCCGAACCATATTCCAGACGGTCGGCGGAAATACTGCCGTAGTTCTCCGGCTCCTCATACTGCCGGACCACCACCTTGCATGTGGCGAGCGGCCTGCCCCAGAAGCCTTGTTCATTATAGCCCTGCAGTTCCAGCGTGGCGGACCGTTCCGAACCGGTATTGTTGATTTCCGCCTGGACGGTGAGCCGGATGGATTCGCCGAATACATCTATGTGGGCGTTCAGCCAGGCCGGCTTGCCGATATAGTTGATTTTGACATAGCGGCAGTTGGTGAGTATGCCGGAGTATTCCTCCGTCTCATCGAAGCGCAACAGGATGGGGTTGTAATTGGCGCTGATGTACGGGTTCTGCGGGAACTTGAGAAGGATGGTGTTGAAGCCCATCTTGGCCACCACTTTCTTGGTGAGCCGCTGGCCGTTGCTCTTGGTCACTGTGAGCGTCTTGCTGCCGGGCGTGGTGGCCACCGTCAGGCGACCGTGGACATCAGGCCGGCCCATGGAGACGGTGCCGGTGGCGTCATCCGTTATGATGATGAGCTTGGCCTCTTCACCAAAGTCCGCATAGATGTCAAGGATGGCCAGGTCCCCCTCTTTTGCATCGGCCCCAACCTGTTCCTGCTCCTCTCCGCTTTCCGCCTCGTCGGCGCTGGATTCCGTACACATCTCCGAGAACTTGTCGACCATATTCTCAGCAATCTGGTTAAGGATGTCTTCTCCAAAGTTCATGTCGTCTCCGCCAAGCGCATCTTTAACGGCTTCCTTGACATCGCCCATAATACTGTTGACCAGGTACTTGTTCATACCTTGCCAGTCAGGTTTCCCCTCCAGTACCTTGGCCGCAAGCCGGAGCGCTTCCAGCTTGGTCTGGATTGTCTCTCCCAGTTCAATGATTTTGGCCCCGTAGCCGCCGGCCAGGTTGTCGATACCTGTAAGATAGAGCTCTCCAAGGCTCACGGCCACCTTGCCGCTCACCCGGTACGCCGACTCCAGGTACTGGGCATTGCCCGTAAAAGCCGTTACTGCATAGTCTCCTACCCGGTTGCCCGTCTGGCTTGAATAGCGAATACCTCCGTCCCGCCAGATATGGGCGATGTTGACGGCGTAGGCATCAAGTTCCCCGTTGTTGAGTTTCTTGAAGAAATCGCGGGCGTCAGATGCTCCGATCTTTTTGGCATACGTGGGTTCCATTTCCACATAAAAGTCGTAAAGCTGCTGCTGAGCGGCCTGGTCATAACCGCTCCGCATGTGCATAAGGTTGTCTTGAATCTCTTCCCGGACCTTCTGACCTTCTGTCATGCCGGCGGTGAAAATGGACTTCAGATTGCCCACCATGTTGCCTTTTGTGGTGGGAGTCATGAGGTTGGACATTCCCAGGCGTTCCAGAGCGCCCTGGTAGGCATCTGCATCGGCCATGAGGCGGGTAAAGCAATGGACGGTGGGATCAGGGTCGCTTCTGTCCCCGGAGCCGCAGAACAACCTGTCTCCCTCGAAGTTGTTGCTGAGCATCTTGACGAACTGCCACTGCATGAACTCCATCTTGACGCCGAGGTCCAGGAGAAGGTCCAGGTCTGAATCCTGGATATCACTGTCCGTTACCCAGTTGTCTTCTCCGTAACCGGGTACTTGTATAAAACCTGTATCCTGATTCCCGTTATAGTTGTTCCCTCCTTTGAAACAGCCGCCCAGGCAGAGGCAGGTGGCCAGGATGGCTATCCATTTACCGGTGTTATGCTTATTATCCATGGCTATGCAAACGATTTGCCCATTATAACTTGCTGATGTTGACAAAGATAAACAAAAAATTGCTAACTTTGTCAAAACACTATTACCTATACTATGCGAATCCTTCTCAAAAACGCAAAAATCTATGACGGGGCAGCAAATGCCCCTTTCACCGGAGATATCCTGGTAGAAGATGAGCGTATCGCCGCCGTCGCCCCTTTAATTGAAGAAAAGGCCGATAAGGTCATTGACCTTGGGGGCCTGAGCGTCTCCTCGGGCTTCTTTGACGCCCATTCCCACAACGACTGGTTCTGCATCAAAAAAGAGCCCCTCAAGTACTTTGAGCCCTTTATCCGCCAGGGAATCACGTCCTTTATAACCGGCAACTGCGGTCTGTCGGCCGTGGGCTTTGAGAATGACACCCCATATATTGACAAGATAGGAGGCGGCCTCTTCCATTATGACTCCACAACCAAAGACGTATATCCCAGCGTCAAATCATTCCTGGAAGGCATAGACGGCAAGAATCCCTGCAACATTGCAGTGCTGGTGGGCCATTGCACGGCCCGCACAAGCGTTGCCGGCTGGGAAAGCCGTGAGCTAAACCCTCAAGAGAAAGAACGTATGCTCGGCATCATGGAACAGGGGCTCAAGGAGGGCGCCTGCGGCCTTTCACTGGGCATGATGTACGAGCCCGGCAGGTACACCAGCGTTGCAGAAACCAAGGAAGTTGCAATGTTGGCAGAAAAGTACAACCGCCCGCTCACCGTCCACGCCAGGGCCCTGTCGGCCATAACGATGGATTATCCCATGTTTGGCAGGGCGCACAACCTGCGCGCACTTGATGAGCTGGTAGAAATCTCTAAGGGCACTCACCTCAAGCTGCAGTATTCCCACGCCATTTTTGTGGGCACAAGCACATTCAAAACCAAGGATGAGCTTCACGGCATTCTGGACAATCTCCGCAAGGAAGGTGTAGATGCGTGGTTCGACATCTATAATGAAACCCTTGGCGTTTCCGTAATGACAGTGTTCCTGCCAAGCTGGTTCCAGGAGCTGTCTCCTGAAGAGCGCCGCAAGCCCAAGAACAGGATTCGCCTTGCAACCGTATGCAACAACATCATCCTCAAGATGCTGGGCTTTGGCTGGAAGGACATCCAGATAGCATATCTGGGCCCCGGACTGGAGCAGTACGAGGGCAAGACCATTGCCCAGATAGCCAGGGAATGGGGCAAGTCCTGCTTCTACACATACTTGGAGCTGGCAGAGATGTCGGGTTTCAAGGGCCGTGCAAATATGGGCCCCTACTCCACTCCTGAGATCATTGAGTGGCAGTCCAAGATGGATAATGTCCTTTATATGACAGATGCCTGGGTGGAGGAAAACGGTATCCAGAACCCCGCCATCTACGACTGCTTCCCCAAGTTCATCCATTTCTCCCTGCTTGGAAAGGGGGATACCATGCCCAATACCATCCGCAAGATGACCGGCGCCGTAGCAGACCGCTTCAGTATCCCCGACCGCGGCTACGTAAAGCCCGGCTATTATGCAGACCTTACAGTCTTTGACGAAGCCGAAATGGCCTCTGCCACTCCTGACCAGGAGCGTTCCTTCGGTATCAAGCGCGTCTTTATCAACGGTAAGGAAGTCCTGGCAGACGGTGTCCTTGACACCGAGTCCCTCAAAACCTCCGGTCACGCCCTGAGAAATTAGGCGCTTTTATTTAGTAGACAAACACTCCGAATCTCGAACCTCCGTTTCCTGGAAGGACTGCTGGAGGTCCAGCGGTTCATTGATGCTTTACACCGGTAAATCCGTATTTAACGCAACAGGTAATACCCCAATGCAACGAGGGCAATACCTGCAATCACGCTGATGGCCACATACCCGGCAAATCCCCAAACACTGCCGGTCTGCAGCATTACCAGCGCCTCCTTTGAAAACGTAGAGAAAGTTGTAAAACCGCCACAGAGACCAACGGTAAGGAATAACGCCCAGTTGCTACCCTCGGCGCCGTTCTTGCTAAATACGCCCCATAGGATGCCTATTAGAAAGCAGCCCACAAGGTTTACCGTCAGTGTCACCCACGGGAATCCCTTGCTGATGCCTTTCATTGCCAACGATACCAGATACCGGCCTGCTCCGCCCAGGAAACTGCCAGCCCCTACTGCCAATATGGTTTTGATAAGTTCCATCATCTAATCTCCTATTCTGATTACGCTTCTGTCTTCTTCCTGCTGCTTCTGCCCGCCCTTGGCCGGTTTGAAGGAATGGAAGTTCCAGGTGATGCCCAGCCAGAACATCCGGCTGCGGTTCTTGCTGTTGTTCACCAGCGTGAACACCGGGTTATCGGAATGCACATCCCAGCGGCGGGTGTTGAACACGTCGGTGATCAAGGCCGATACGGTAAGGCTGTTCTTTAGGAAATACTGTTTCACTCCGATATTGCCGTAATGGATGGTGCGTGTTGTGAATTGCGGGAAATACTGCGGCGTGGTAACGAAGTACTGTGCCTGGATCTCCGTGCTGCTGAAAGGACGGATAGTAAGGCCGATGTTGCTGTTGTTGGTCCATCCCTGATTCCGGATGTCAGCACCCTTGAAAGAGCCGCGGGAAGCTGTGTGGAAGGTATTGCTGGCCAGATCCACCGTCAGCCACCGGATGGGCGAATACCGGATATCATGGTCGATGCCGGTCTTTACGTCGGAATCGGCATTGATGTAAGTCGTGACCAGGATATCGTTGTCCAGATAGGCCACCTGGTTAATGTAGCCCGTGATATAGGTCACATAGGCGTTGCCGTTAACCGTCAGGTACTTGCCGGTATAGGAATACCCTGCATCCAGTTTATTGGCCTTCTCCGGCTGCAACTGCATATTGCCCGTTTCGTAAGTCTGCATGTCAATCAGGTTGATGTACGGGTTCAACTGAGGATACGTCGGCCTAGAAATACGCCTTGTGAGTGCTGCATTCAACGACCATCGAGGGGCCACGCGCCAGTTCAGTGACACGCTGGGTGACAGGAACCAGCAGTCGCTACTCGTGTCCAGGCCAGAACCATTGCTGTGCAGAGTAACATAACTGTATTCGAAGCGGACACCGGCCTTATAGGATAGCACATCCGTAAACTTTCCGGAATACATTGCATACGCAGCCGGGATGTACTCCCGGTGTGTCAGGTCGTTGCTGAGTGGAATAGACAGCACCCATTCCTGCGTAGCGTCGTCCCATTCATACATCTTGTGGTCGATGTTGTTCTGCCGATATGTCATCTTTGCGCCAGTTTCGAACTTCCCCTTGCCCCACATAGTCAGATAATCGGCCTGCAGGGCGGCAATGAAGGGATGCCCGCCGGAATGGGATTTCTGCACCATCTTTCCGCCTTCGTAGTAGTAGGAAGGCCGATGTCCGGTGATGCTGGAGACGGAAGCGTTTACGCTCAATTCCTTCTTGCCGGGATCGAAGAGATGCTTATAGCCCAGGCCTCCTTCAAAGTTCTCGCGGTTGAAGGTGATGTCCGTCTGGCGCTTGCCGTTGAAGTCCTGAAAATTGTTCATCCGGGGCAGCGCCACCTTGAAATCGGCCGTGAGGATGTCTTTGGGCGTGGCCTTAAACTGGAAATTTAGGCCGATATTTTGGCCGCTGGTCCGTTTGATAGCGTTGATCAGCTGGTCCACTTGGGTACCCGTTGCCAAAATCTGCCGATGCAGCTCGCTCTCAATCAGATCCTTCTCATACTTGCCGTTATAGTTGAAGCGCAAGCCCCATCGGCCCTTGTTGTAGTTCAGCGCCACATTCCCGTTTACGAAACCGTTGAAACCGTAGTTGAACGCAGCCATTGCGCTGAACAGATTGGCCGACTGTTTCTTGGAAATGATGTTGACAATACCGCCGGTGCCCTCGGAATCATACTTCACATCCGGACTGGTCACAATCTCAATGCTTTGCACATTGGCCGCCGGGATGCTCTCCAGCCCGCCCAGCGTAGTGGGAATCCCATCAACAAGGATGAGTACATTTCTGTTGCCCCGGATGGAAATGCCTCCGTTGCCATCAACATTCACGGCCGATGCTCCGCGGATTACCTCCAGAACAGATCCCGTTGCTGCAGCCGCGCTGGACGACGTATTGATGCGTGTTTTCTCCACACTCACGCTCTTTGGCGTCTCTCCGGCAACGACCACCGACTCCAGCAATACTGTCGGATCAGGAGTCAAGATAATAGCGCCCAGATCCTTCATACCCTTGCCGGGGAGATCTATTTCACGCTTCAGGTCCTTATAGCCAATAGAACTGATTTTCAGTAGATAGTTGCCCGTGAACTGCCCATTAAGAAGGAATGCGCCATCTTCGCCAGTCATAGCTCCTGCAACCATCTTATTGCCCGATTCCAGCATCACGGCCGCATACATCACCGGCGTTCCATCGGCCTCCACCACCCGTCCCTTCACCCCGTTCTGGGCGAAGGACAACAGCGTGTTGGCCAGAAGAGCCATCAATATGAGAAGCCTGCGCATGCGGATATCCTATTTAACGAAGACAAAGATAATCATTCTGCCAGAATAGTGACAATTTGGAGGCCGGTAGGCCGACCGAGCCTGCAGGCGAGCGGCGTCTTTTGACGCCGAGGAGGTTGACTCAAAAGTGAGTTGACCTCGTAGTAGACTACGGTGAAAAATTATCGAGCCTCCGCTTCCTGGAAGGGCTGCTGGAGATCCAGAGATTGACAGATAATTTCGAAAAATGCTATAAACATTTTGTTATTAACATTTTGTTAATTAATTTTGCGAAAAAATACGGCTATGCTTGAGAACCCCTTCATTCTAGAGCCTTATAGATCAAAGGCATTTTTCTGCGACAGAGAGAAAGAAACGGAAGAAATCATCCGCAATATCACCAATGGGCGGAATACCACGCTCATCTCACCCCGAAGACTGGGAAAGACTGGTCTTATTTTTCGGGTGTTTGACGAGATGAAGGCGAGAAAACTGCCCTTTGAAACCATTTATGTGGACATAAGTGACACATTGTCCATCGAAGAGTTCATCAAGGCAATCTCAGATGCCGTCGTCAATAAACTCGGAAAGCAGCAGAAAATCACGGCATTTTTCAAGACACTGAAAAGTGTCCGCCCTTTGCTTGGCATCGACCCGCTGACAGGTTCTCCTCAAGTATCGTTCACTTTCGCTGACGACAACCAAAAGCAGAGTACCCTGAAAGAAGTATTGGGTTATCTAGAGAGTTATCCGCAGAAGGTCGTGCTTGCCATCGACGAGTTCCAGCAGATTCGGGAGTATAATGATGTCAACATGGAAGCGATTCTCCGGAAGCATATCCAGCATCTGCATAACGTCCGTTTCATCTATTGCGGAAGCAA
>JAFZIX010000237.1 GCA_017554135.1 Bacteroidales bacterium
CCGATATGTCACAGATCAGGGGACAGAGAGGGGCCAGGCGCGCTGTTGAGGTGGCGGCGGCAGGCGGGCACAATATGCTTATGATCGGTGTTCCGGGAAGCGGGAAAACAATGCTTGCAAGATGCATTCCCGGAATTCTGCCGCCGATGACGCTGGAGGAGTCGCTGGTGACCAGCAAGATATATTCCGTATCCGGGCTGGCGGCGAGGGATGCGGGGCTGATACGCTGCCGGCCGTTCCGCGCACCGCACTATAGCGCATCTCTCGCCGCAATCATCGGGGGTGGCAACGGCGGCAACATCGTGCCGGGGGAGATATCCCTCGCGCATAACGGGGTGCTCTTTGCGGATGAGTTCGCGCAGATGCCGAAATCGGTGGTGGAAGCGCTCCGGGGGCCGATGGAAGACAGGAAAGTGGTGGTTTCGCGCCTCAAGGGGAAGGTGGAATACCCGGCATCCTTCATGCTCGTGGCCGCCACCAACCCCTGCCCCTGCGGCTATTATGGCGACGGCGACCGCTGCACCTGCACCGTCGGCCAGAGGGTGAGTTATCTCAATCGCCTGTCGGGGCCACTGCTGGACAGAATAGATCTGCATGTATGGCTTAATCCCCTGGAAACCAAAAAGTTGCTGAATCGACCGAAGGGGGAGAGCAGCGCCGCCGTAGCCGCCAGGGTCGCCGCCGCCCGCGAGGTGCAGAAGCTGCGTTTCCGGGAGGATGGCATCAGCACCAACGCGGAGATGACTAATGCGATGATGGAGAGGTACTGCCCTTTGAGCCAGGATTGCAAGGACTTGCTGGAGAAAATAATCGACCACCTGGGCCTTTCCGCCCGCGCCTATACCCGCATCGTCAAGATATCCCGGACCATCGCGGACCTTGCCGGCGCTCCCGACATCCTCCCCGCCCACATCTCCGAAGCCGCCTCCTACCGCCTCCTCGACCGCCGCAATTTCGGGGAATTGTAAATTTGGATTTTAGTATTAATTTTAATACTTTTGCGATGAAATATAGTGAACTGCGAAGGCTTCTGCGGAAAATTGGTTGTATGGTCGTTAGACAAGGTGCAAATCATGAGATTTGGTATAGTCCAAAGACCAGGAGGCGTTTTCCTGTTGCCAGGCACGATGCTGATGAGGTTTATATTAGGACTTTGAAGGATATTGAAAAACAGTCTGGAATCAAGATATGAAAAAAGTAAATGTTGTAATAGGGCGGGTAAACGAAGGAGAATATGTTTATTCAGTTGTTATGGAGGCACCAGAGGTCCCATTTGGCCTTAACGGAACAGGAAGGACTGTGGAGGAGGCTAAGAAGGATTTTCTTGATGCTTATAAAGATATTGTTGAACTTATGGCAGAAGAAGGACGGCAATATGATGAGCTCGAGTTTAATTATCATTACGATATTCCGTCTTTTTTGGAGTATTACGCCTATGCCTTAAGCTTGGCCAGCCTAGAGCGTATATCCGGCATCAACCAGCGTCAGTTAAGCCATTATATAAACGGCACCTCAAAACCAAGGAAATCTACGGTAGAGCGTTTTCGTAAGAATCTGAAGGCCTTTGCAGAAGACCTTCAGTCTGTCGATTTGATTTGGCGATAGCGACCGCCGCAATTTCGGGGAATTGTAATTATTGTTTTGTGTTATATCGAATAATAACTATCTTTGTTATCATTCAAATATAACACTTATGAACTCAAAAAAGACTATAAAAGTGCAAACGGCATTTCGTTTTGATTCTATACTGATCGGACGACTCAAGGAGGCGGCCAAGATGGCCGATGTGAGTGTGAATGAATATGTTACGACGATACTGACTGATGCTACGAAGGATATTGAATCTGAGATGGAAAAAGAGGAAAGCAGAAGAAAGACCAAGGAGTTTCTTGCACAGTTTGCGGGGAAGTGGTCTGGCGATGAAACTACAGAGCAGATTATGGAATCAATCCGCGAAGGCCGGAAAGTAAGAAAGATAGTGAAGTTATGATTGACAGATATTTGCTGGATACGAATGTGGTAGTGGATTTGCTGCGGAATAAAGATGCTGTCAAGTCCAAGTTGATTAAAGTGGGAATAGACAGAATAGCGATAGCCGATCTCACTGTTTATGAATTGTACTGTGGGGCTTACATCAGTGCACAAAAGGAGTCGAACCTTGCTTTGATAAATGAGCTGATACAAAAGATTGCCATAATTCCGTCATCGGTAGCTTATGACGAAGCGGCTTTTCAGAAGAATACCTTAAAGAAGAGAGGAGAGTTGATAGAAGATATAGACATTATGATTGGCAGTACTGCTATTCACGAAGGACGTATTCTGATCACTAGTAACGTGGCTCATATGCACAGGCTTAATGGGATTATGCTTGAGGACTGGTCATAAATCATTATCTTTGTGCCGATGTTCAAGAAATACCTGATAGTTTTCCTGATTTCGATGGTGCCGCTGATCGAACTCCGCGGGGCCATACCGTATGCAGTAGGCTTCGGGCTGCCGATCTGGCAGTCGTGCCTGGTGGCGGTGGTCGGCAACATGCTGCCGGTGCCGTTCATCTTCCTCTTTGCCCGGAAGATTTTGGAATGGGGCAAAGACAAGAAGGTAATCGGCGGATTCTTCCGCTGGTGCCTGGAAAAAGGGGATAAGGGCCGCCAGAAACTGGAAGCCAAGGCCGGACGCGGCCTCTACATCGCCCTGCTGCTGTTCGTCGGCATTCCGCTGCCCGGAACCGGCGCCTGGACCGGCACCCTCGCGGCAAGTTTCCTGAACATGGATTTCAAGAAGAGCGTGCTCTACGTGCTCCTCGGCGTCCTCCTCGCCGGCGCCATCATGCTCACCGCATCCCTCGGCGTCTTCGGAGCCATATCCCTGGCTAAATAGACCTTATGAACTACACCTTCAAACCCAGCACCGGCGGGCGCTATCTGCTGAGCATCGCCAATCATCAGGAAATCACCGCAGTCCTGGCGGAATTCTGCCGGGACCAGCACATACGCAGCGGAGTTGTCGGCGGCATCGCAGCTATATCGGAGGCCACTTTCCGCTTCCTGGATCCCGCCACTAAACAGTATGTCGACAAAACCTTCGCCGAGCAGATGGAGGTCACCTGCCTCACTGGCAACATCTCCCAGAAGGATGGCGAAGTCTACCTGCACATCCATGTGACCGCCAGCAGGCGGGACTACAGTTGCATCGGCGGGCACCTTTTGAACGCGAAGGTCAACGGTGCATGCGAACTCTATGTTGCCGATTTTCTGCTGGACGGTGTAGACCGCAAGTTCGACCCGGAAACTGGCCTTAACCTGTACGATTTCCATGAGTAGGATGGTAGCAGGCATAGGCGAGATGGTGCTGGACATCGTCTTTCGCGAAGGGCAGCCCCAGGCGGCAGTGCCCGGAGGATCCGTTTTCAATTCCATGGTTTCTCTCGGCAGGACCTTGGGACGCACCAACCCTGACGTGCGTCTGGTCATGGACTCGCAGACGGGCGATGACGCCGTGGCGGACATAATGACCGAATTCATGCTGAAGAACGGCCTGAGCACGGACGGAATCCAGCGCGTGCACGGTCAGAGTGCGGTTTCGATGGCGATGCTGGATGCGAACAACAACGCCCATTACGAGTTCTTCCGGGACAAGACCTTGCCTCCCTTCGAGCTCCCGTCCACCCGCTTCGAGGCGGATGATATCATGTTGTTCGGCTCCGTATTCGCGGTGAACCCCGGCACGGCACCCCAGACCAGAGCGCTGGCACGCAGGGCGCAGGAGGCCGGCGGCATAGTCTACTACGACATCAACTTTCGCAAAAACCATCCGGCGGATCCCGCCAGCATAGAAGAAAATATCGCCCTCTGCGACATCGTGCGCGGATCTTCGGAGGATATCGAGGGCCTCTACGGCACGTCCAACGCGGCTAAGGTGTATGAGGAGCGCATCGCGCCGCTATGCCACAATTTCATCTGCACCCACGGCGGCAAGGATGCGGAATTTTTCTCCCCGGGAGTGCATCTGCGGCTGCCGGTGCCGCATGTGGAAAAGATAGTATCCACCATCGGCGCAGGCGACAACTTCAATGCCGGAACGCTGTATGCCATTGTGCATCACGGATTTACCAAGGCCCGTCTGGCCGCTCTTACCGAGGATGACTGGCGTCTGCTCTCCCGCCACGCAATGGCCTTCTCCGCCAACGTCTGCGCCAGCATGTTCAACTATGTGGATCCGGATTTTATCGAGAGTCTATAAAAACGGGAATGGAAGGCTTATTTTATGACTGGTTGGGAATTGTTGGCATCAGTAGTAGAGGAGGATCTTCTTCCTGAATGCTTCTATATGGAATAACCGAACCGTGAGATAACCACTTTTTGGCGAAGGCGTCTGCTTCCGCCTCCTTTTCATCATAAGATGGATTATCCGAAACATATCCCGTCTCCTCGAGAAAAATGTCCTTTTTCCCGTGAAGAAGGATGTGACCTATCTCGTGCAGTACAGTATATGCGAAGTTTTCATAAAACTCCAGGGTGTTGAGCAGTTGGATGCACGGATGCCCTCCAATCCAGCGCGAGGCGCCCTTAATATTGATTGATGACAAAGGCTCAGTATAAATAAGAATCACTCCGGCAGAAGCCAAAGTCTCCCTAAGCAAAGTCATAACATCATCGGAAGGATGTGTTAGAAGCAGTGAAATATCTTCCAAGATAGCTTTCAGTTTTGCCGCTGAATACTCATTATCCAGATATATATCATTTACCTGTATTTCACCCCGCCTTAACCAGGCTGACAGAGCTTTGGGATTGGTCGTAGATTCAAGCGAGATACGAAATGCTACTTTCAATTTCTTCTTGAAATAATACTCCTCCCAAGCTGCTTGAGACACAACGCCAAAGAAACGCAGCAATTCTTCAAACTCTTTATCCGCAGTGGTTTGGGCTTTGATCCAGCCATTCTTTACCATTTCAGTTATCGGCATCGAATTAAGCCATTCTTTATTCGATGATTTGATTCGGGATAGCATATCATATCTGGCCATCTCCTCATCATAGTCTCTCTGCCAATTAAGAATAACTGAAGCCTCCATCCCGGTAACAAACTCAATTGCAATAGCCAAATCAGGAGAAATGGAAGATTTCTCTGCGATTACATCAAGAATATACTTCTCCGACTTCTCTGCTCTTGAAGCAAACTCCTTAATGGACATGTCCATCTCTTGTAATTTTTCTGCTAGAAGGCTCCCCGGATGCGTAGTAATATAATAAGTACTCATTTTCCGTGATAATTAACGATTTCTATAATAACCACCTTGCTTTCAGGCTCATATTTAAAAATAAGCCTGTATGGCTGGTCCAAACTGCAAGCCCATTCACCAGCCCTGTCTCCTTTCAAGGAATGGAAATGTCCAGGATACCGCCACAATTTTTCCAAACCATCCACAGACTTCAGTATCTTGATTCTGGTTCTAATAAGTTTTGCACGAATTGGCCCATACACCCGTTCAAGCCCTCCGACCTCCAGAAACAGTTTCTCAAAACCAGCATCTTTAAACAACACCTCCATATCTCTTGATGTTTTTAATTAACCACAAAGTTAATCAAAAAATACAAACAATCAAAAAAACCTCCGAAATCGGAGGTTGACCATTGGGATAAGAGTTAATAGTTACTTTCCTACCAACCCCTCCACCAACTCCATCATCCTCGCGAAGACTTCGGTCTGGGGGTAGTGGGTGCCGGCAGGGTCGGAGACAACTAGGTCGAAGGGTTCGCCGGGGAGTTGCTCGCGGCCGATCTTGAAGCAGGCGCGGCTGCGGCGTACCACGTATTCCAGACGCCAGTCGCACCCGGGCACCAGCGATAGCAGCACCTGTGTGTTGCGGTAGGCGCGGATGCATTTTTTCGGAAGGACAGGAACCACAATCAACTGTATTCCTTTGAGGGCGAAGTACTCCTTCACCTTCTCCGCCGCCGCCTCCGCATCGGGCGCGCCGGCATCCAGCAGCACCGTCACCTGGGAGATATCCTCCAGGCGCATGAGCGAGGTGGGCACCTTGCTGCCGAGCCAGTGCAGGGCGATA